>JAEVZE010000367.1 GCA_023392395.1 Bacillota bacterium | reverse complement strand
ACTCTGCGCACTCCTCGAGGCCCCGCTTGTCCATGTAGATCATCGTGTTGCACAACGGCTCGTCCCGCTCGTCCATGCATACGAAGGATTCGCCGAACGACGTGACCGAGATCGCCTGCACATCCCTGCCAAACCCTTGCGCGGACTCCTTGAGCACCTCGAGCGCCTTTTCCCAGAGCTCCCGGGGGTTCAGTTCAAATTTTCCCTCGCGCTCGCCGATCAGGTTGTACTCCCGGTAGGCGTGCCCGATCACCTGCGCGTTTTCGTCAAACACCGTGCTCTTGACGCCGGTGGTCCCGACGTCCAGGCCTATGACCGCCATAATGGATCTCACCTCCATGAAAAACACCGCAAACATTTGAGAAGCCCTGCCCAGGCTCTCTTCGTTCCCGGCGACAAGCGCGCCGGGAACGTGTTTCTGCCATCAGTCCGCAGACTGGTGGCAGAAACAACACCATAAGTCAGTGAGCCGCCCGGAAATTCCGGAGGATTTCAGGCTCACAGCTCTTCTTCCCATGCGTTGAAAAGCCGACCGGCGGATTTTCAACGCTTTGAACAACGGGGGCCGTCCCGCATACCGCGTAACGGCCCCCGGGCGCGTCTGATTACTTCTTGGGCATGTTGGGGTACTCGCTGAACAGCGGGTACAGGATGGGCGCGTCCTCCTCGATGGTGGGGAAGCGGCCGACCGGATCGTAGAAGCGGTTGTCCACGTTGTCGTCGTTGGTCTTGGACACCTCGCCGATCAGGCAGGTGCCGCCCTCGGCCCAGAAGGTGTGGTACTGGCCGGTGGGCAGCGTGATGCTCTCGCCCACGCCCACTTCGATGCGCTGGCCCGCGGGCACCACGAAGGCGCGGCCGTCCATGAAGACGGTGACGGGGGTATCCAGCATTTCGCCGTTCTCACCGGAGTTGTAGCACTTGACCACCAGCGTGCCGCCGCCGCGGTTGATGATGTCCTCCATCTTCTTCCAGTGGAAGTGGTAGGGCGTCACCTGGCCCTCTTCGGAGATCAGAAGCTTCTCGGCATAGGGCTTCACGTACTTGGGATCGTGGAAGTTGCCGTTGCGCAGCGTAATCATGAGTAAGCCGATCTTGTGGAAGTCCCCTGAGCCAAAGTCGGTGATGTCCCAGCCCAGCATGTTGTCCTTGATCTCGTCATACTCGTGATTCTTGCTCTGCCAGTCTTCCATGGTCCAGGTGACGAAGGGGGGCAGCGCAAACTTGAAGGAGGCGATGAATTTCACCGCATCCCGCATGATCTGGTTGAGTTCCGAACGTTTCATGGTTTCAGTCCTCCCGCTCTATGATCAGACCGCTGTATGTATGATCAGACGATCTGTTTGGATTTCTGGGTCTTGATGAAGCTGTCCAGCGCGACGGCACCGATGAGCACCATGCCCTTGACGAACTGCTGCACGTACTCGTTGATGGTCAGCATGGTCATGCCGTTGGTCAGGATGCCCATGATCATGACGCCGACGACGACCATGATCAACCGGCCCTGGCCGCCCGACATGCTGACGCCGCCCAGCACGACGCCGGTGATGACGTCCATTTCATACCCCATGCCTGCGTTGGGCTGGCCGGAGTTGACGCGGGCCAGAAGCACCACGCCTGCCAGCGAGCTCATGAAGCCCGCCAGGCCGTAGACCAGGTATTTGATCTTCTTGACGTGAACGCCCGACAGGCGGGAAGCTTCCTCGTTGCCGCCCACGCCGTAAATGTGACGGCCCAGGCGGGTCTTGGACAGGAAGACGATGCCGAAGGTGAACACAATGATCATCACGATGACCGGGATCGGCACGATGCCAAAGTACCCCTGGCCCAGCACCGTGAAGGAGCGGTTGAAGCCGAAGACCGGAAGACCCCCGGTGATGATGTAGGCGATGCCGCGAACCGAGGTCATCATGCCCAGCGTCGCGATGAACGGGGGAACCTTGAACTGGGAGATGAAGAACGCGTTGCCCAGGCCCAGGATGGTGCCAAAGCACGCCATGAGCGCGCAGGCCAGTACCGGGTTCATGTTCGCCTTGGTCATCAGAAGCGCCGCGCCCACGCAGCTGGCGCCCACGATGGAGCCGCAGGACAGGTCAATGCCGCCGGTCATCATGACAAAGGTGATGCCCACCGAGATGATGCCCACGATGGACACCTGCCGGAGGATGTTGAAGATGTTGTCCGGCGACAGGAAGCGGTGGGACAGCATCGAGAACACCGCGACCAGCAGGATCAATACGAAGATGATGCCGTAGCTGCCCAGCATGGATTTGAGCTTTTTCGAATCGATCTTGGCCATGGGGTCAACCTCCTATCAGTCCGGATGCGTAGTGGAAGATGAGCTCCTGCGAGAAGTCCTCCCGCCCGATTTCCCCGGCGATCCTGCCGTGCCGCATGACCAGGATGCGGTCGCTCATGCCGATGAGCTCGGGCATTTCGGAGGACACCATGATGACGCTCTTTCTCTCGACCTCCACCAGATGGCGCATCAGGTTATAAATCTCCTGCTTCGCGCCCACGTCGATGCCGCGGGTCGGTTCGTCAAAAATGATCACGTCGCAGCGCGTGGCCAGCATCTTGGCCAGGACCACCTTCTGCTGGTTGCCGCCGGACAGGTTCTTGACCAGCTGATGCACGCTGGGCGTCTTGATCCGAAGTTTCTGAATGTATTCGTCGGCGATCTTCGCGTCCTTCTTGTCGTCGACGAAGGGGCCGATCATGGCCTGCCGCAAGGACGAGAAGGTCACGTTCTCCTTGACCGACAGCCCCAGCAGCACGCCCTGATTTTTGCGGTCCTCGGGGATCAGGCCGATGCCCTGTTCCAGCGCGCTGCCCGGGTCGGTGATTTTCAGTTGCTTACCGTTCAGGACCACCTTGCCCGATTCTATCGGATCGGCGCCGAACACAGCCTGCATGACCTCCGTCCGGCCCGCGCCCACCAGCCCGCCAAAGCCCAGGATCTCGCCCTTGCGGAGCTTGAAGGACACGTCGTGTACCTTGTCGTTGGTCAGGCCCTGAACTTCCATCACCACGTCGCCAAGAGGCGTCTTGCGGGGCGGGTAGTCCTCGCCCAGCTCGCGGCCCACCATGTAGGAGACCAGTTCCCTCATGGTGATGTCTGCGATGTCCTTGGTGATGATGTACTTGCCGTCCCGCATCACGGAAACGCGATCGCAGATCTTGAACATTTCCTCCATGCGGTGGGTGATGAAGATGATGGTGGTGTTGCGCTCCCGGAGCTTGGCGATGATGCGAAAGAGCATCTCGGTCTCCTGGTTGGTGAGTGGCGCGGTCGGCTCGTCCATGATCAGAATCTTGGAGTTCGACGACACCGCTTTCAGGATCTCTACGATCTGCTGATAGGCCACGCCCAGATCGCATACGTAGCTGGCGGGGTTCAGGTCGATGCCCATCTCGTCCAGAAGCTTTTTGACCTGATCGTTCATGGCTTTGCGGTTGACAAAGCCATTCTTCGCGATCTCCTTGCCAAAGAAGATGTTCTCCGCGACGGTGAGGTGGGGGACCAGCGTGAACTCCTGGTAGATGGCCGCAATCCCCTTGCCAATCGCCTCGATTGGGTTCAATTTACAAAAGCTCTCGCCTTCCACCACGATTTCGCCCGCCGTCGGCTCGATGGCGCCCGTGATGGCCTTGATCAGCGTGGACTTTCCGGCGCCGTTTTCTCCGGCAAGCGCGTGCACTTCGCCGCGCCGGAATCCGAGCGATACGTCATCCAGCGCCTTGACGCCGGCGTAGTACTTGCTCAGATGTTTGACTTCAAATATATACTCTTGCATCTTACGCCTCCGCCTCGTGCAAAGCACGCGTTGAAGAATGGCGCGGCAACTTATTGCCGCGCGCAACGGAAATCTGCCTCGCATCTTTCCGTTGCCGGGGAACGTGCCGGTTTCCTCAAGCGCCTCCGGGCACTTGCGGGCGGAAACCGGTTCGGGAGCGCTTTCCCCTTCCGCTTTGCTCCCGTGGAAAGCCAATTCCGCCGTGCATGCCGCCGGAATTTATTGGATGTTGAAAGGGCCTCGGCCCTCTCAACGCTCTCCCATGGTTTCAGATGCCCTGTGTGCGCCCCCGTCAGAGGGCGCACACAGAGGGGGTTACTGGAGAGGGGGGCAATCAGGACGCGGGCACGAACTTTCCGCTCAGGACATCCGCCTGCAGAACGGGAACCATGTTGAAGTAGGAAACCGGGGCCTTCTCCGGGATGCCGTTGGCCAGGAAGTCAGACAGCGTGGTCACGCAGTCCATACCGGTCTGGAAGGGGGAGAGGTCGACGGTCGCGCGGTAGATGGAGTTCTCTTCCTTCATCTTCGCGATGGCTTCGGGGGTGGCGTCGCCGCCGCCGATGTAGAACTGATCCATGGCTTCCTTCGGCAGGCCCAGGCCCAGGATGGCTTCGTAGGCGCCGAGCGGGCCGGAGTCGTTGTTGCCGGTGATGACGCACACGTCAGGATACTGCTGCATGATGTTCTCGGTGATTTCCATGCCCTTGGTCGGGTTGTCGCCAGCCTGACGCGCCACGATCTCGGCCTCGGGGCACAGCTTCTCGATGGTCTCCTGGATGCCGTTGCCGCGGGCGACAACCGCTTCCACGTTGTCCTGGGAAATGATCAGGACCTGGGCCTTGCCGCCCAGCTTCTCGTTGATCCAATTGGCGGCGTTGGTGCCGATGGCGACGCCGTAGGTGTACTCGTCCAGGGTGAAGATGGCGTTGGCGTTCTCAATGATCTGCGCGAAGGAGATCACGATGATGCCCTTGGCCTTGAGCTGATCCACGACCGGAACCAGCGCGTTGGAGTCGATGGGGCAGGCGATGACGCAGTTCACGCCCTGGTTGCCGAAGTTTTCGAAGTCGGAGACCTGCTTGGCCACGTCGTAGCCGGCGTCAACGGGGATCAGCTTGTAGCCGAGCTCGTCGCACTTTTTCTGCACGCCGTTCATGACGGACACGAAGTAGGGGTTGGCCATCTGGGGGATGGACATGCCGATGGTGACCTGCGCGGTCTCGGCGATGGTCGTCGGGGCGAGCAGCGCCGCGATCAGCAGCACGGCCAGGACAAAGGATACCAGTTTCTTCATGGGATTCCCTCCTCGATCAGTGTATTACCATGCCTTGCGGCACAATAACCTTAGATGGTGGTCTCGCGTATGACCAGTTCCGGTTGAATCAAGTAGGTTTCACCGCGCTGCACCGAGGCCTGATCCGCCCCCGCCCGCAGCTTTTCCTCCAGGATATCCATCGTCTTTTCGCAAATCGCCTGGAGCGGCTGGCGCACCGTGGTCAGCGGCGGCGAGACCAGCTGGGAGAACATCACATCGTCAAACCCAGCCACCGACACATCCCGGGGGATGCGCAGGCCCCGCTCCGTCATGCGCTTCATGATGGCCATCGTCATGATGTCGTTGATGCACACTACGGCCTGGGGCAGGTTGTCCACAATCCGGTCAGTGGCCTCATAGGCCTGCTGATACCGGGGGGCCGAGAGGAGCATCACGCGGTTTTTGTCCACTTCCAGCCCGGCCTCGCGCAGCGCCCTGCAGTAACCCTCGTAGCGAAGATGCGCGAACTGCACGTCCATGTCCGTGGACACAAAGCAGAATTCCCGGAGGCCCTTGTCCAGCAGATACTTTGTGATCGCGTACTGCCCACTGGCAAAGTCGCACATGACCACGGGCTCATCGCAGTCCGCGTAATTCTCCGTGCAGAACACCACCGGAACGTCCGCCGAGCGCAGCATGGAAAGGTGGGAGGTGTCCGGGTGATTGGCCAGCATGGGCACCACGATCACGCCGCACACCCGCCGGGAAAGGAACATCCGGACGTATTCGGCCTCCTGCCGGCTGCTGCTGTTCGAGATGCCCAGAAGCAGCGTGTATCCTTTGTCTTCGGCAAGGCGCGTCAGGATGTCCACGATCGCGCTGTAAAACGGGTTCTGGATCTCCGGAATCATGAGCCCGATCACGTTGCTGGACTGCATCACGAGGGACCTGGCTGAGTGATCCGGCACGTAGTTCATTTCCTGGGCGACGCTCAAAACCTTCGCCCGCGTCTTTTCGCTGACGCCGTCCCGCTTGTTGAGCGCCATGGAGGCGGTCGCGACCGATACGTTGGCCGCCCGCGCCACATCTTTGATCGTCAGCTTCATCGCAAGTCCTTCCCGGATCTGAAACGTTTCAAATTTTTGGTACAGCAATCCCGCCAAATTGGTATAATTCTGCGGCTTGACGCAACACTTTTCGCCTATCTGCCAATCTTAAACGTTTCAAAACCGTCTGTTCGTTGATTATAGCAACATTGTATGCTATAATCATAGCACTGGATTGCTGAAAACTAGCATTATTGCAAAATGCGGAGAGATTTGTGACAGCCATGTGGGAAACACAGGAAACGGCCGATCTTTTGACGGACCTGGCGTTTGCGACGGGATACGGCGTCTGCCTCATCGATCAGAACGCGCTGAAACCAACCGGGGACGGGGCAGCTGGCGCGCCGCGCGAAACGGTTCCCTGCCCGGACTGCGAGTTCTTTGCGCTGCAAAGCTGCTTTGCGCACTGGGCGGCACCGGACGGTGAAAGAAACCTTGCGCGCTGCCCCGGAGGGCGTATGTTTGCGTGCCTGCCGCTTCAAAGCGAAGGCGCGCCGGCAGGGAAAATGCTGCTGGGGCCGCTTGAACCGGAGGCCGCGGAGGACTCGCGAAAGGCGCGGGCGCTGCTTTCCGTAATGGATGCGGTGGCCATCCGGATGGAGCGACTGGGGCTTTCGATGCGCCGAAACGACCTGTTTGCCAGGCTCTCCCGCTACATTGCGGATCACCTGACCGACGAGATGACGGCGGAGGCGCTGCACAGCGCGCTGTACGCGTCAGTCAGCGCGCTGGCCCACGCCGTCAAGCAGGAGACGGGCATGCCGCTGCGGCTGTACGTGCAGGCGCGGCGGCTGGAGGCGGCCCGGCTGATGCTGCTGGGCACGTCGATGACCGTCATGCAGGTGGCGGAAAAGTGCGGCATCAGCGACTTCAACTATTTTGCGCGCATCTTTAAAAAGCGCTATGGCATGCCGCCCAGCGCGCTCAGGCGGCGGCACGTCCAGCGTCCGTCCGATTCCTGAAGGCGCGCGCTCCTCGAGTCCGCGACGGTGGTTTCGGAAAAATCGCAACGAGAAACAATGAAACGGTACTTGATTTTGGTTGCGGTACGCTGTATAGTAGGCTGGAGGAGGGATGGCATGGCGGTCAAGCTGACCCAGGAGCGCCGCAACGAAATCGCCCGGAGGCTGATCCGGGACGGGCGGGTTTCGGCGCTGGAGCTGTCGGAGGCCTACGCCGTCAGCGCCGAAACCATCCGGAAGGACCTGATGTGGCTGGAATCCCGCGGCATCGCCCAGAAGAGTTATGGCGGCGCGATCGCCGCCGCGCAGGCGCTGGAGAAGCCCTTCTTTGAGAAAGCAACCAGCCAGCCCGAGGAAAAGCGCAGGATCGGCA
>JAEVZE010000249.1 GCA_023392395.1 Bacillota bacterium | reverse complement strand
GCACAACACCGCCGCCACCGGCGGCGCCAGCATCGGCCCTGCCACCGGGATGCAGCGAATGCCCATCAGCGCCAGCGCGGAGACCAGCATGAGCGCGATCTGCTCGTCCCGCATCAGCCGGTCGCGGGAGGCGCGCACGCTGACCGCGCTGAGAATGACCGGCGCGACACAGGCGGCGATCACCGCGTTGGCGGCGGCCATCAACACATTGTAGGGAAGCCCCTGGGAGGCGGCCAGCGCCGGGATCAGCGTCGAAAGGCCCGCGATCGCTGCCGTCTGCGCGTCGCGCCCGCCCAGAAAGGAATCCGCCCCCGGACCGGGCTTCAGGCGCTGCGGCAACAGCGAAACCGCCTTGGTAAGCGCCTGCGCAAGGGCGCATCCCAAAAGCGGCGTCAGCGAGAGAAACCCCAGCGCCGGGTTGAGCCCCAACAGGCACCCCAGCCACAGCGCCCAGGCCGGCGTGCCGGCGGCAAGCCCCGCCGCCATCATCGCGATGGCGAAGGGCGACTGATCGGTGAGCAGCGTCGCGCGGGTGAGCAGAAGCATCAGGACCGGCCAGGGGGCCAACCGGGCGAACGCCAGCGCGCCGCTGACGCGCGCCGCGCGCACTTCTTCACGCAGCATAACGAAACCTCCAAAACCTTGGTGACACCAGGGCGACGCCAACAACCCTGGCTGCAAGCGGATACCTCCGGGGACAGCCCTATGTATGCGGCAAACCGCGCCCATATGCCCGAATAATGTCGCTGCCAAAAAATAATCATAGCCGGCCACGAGCCGCCAGCTATACTTTTTACGTCAAAATGGGGCCGAACACGCTGTTTCATCCATCAGAATTGCAGTTTTAGCAATGTGAATTATTCATGTCCAGTCCGGGACCGGTTGACAGCGCATGCGCACGCGTGCTATCATGAACAAACGACGATAGAGGCGCAGCGACAATGAGTACCCGGCGGAGAAGGTATTCCGTGATGCCGGGGAAAGGATAAGCTGCCGAAACGGCCTGGCCGACATGCCACGCCGTTGGTCCGCAAGTGAAAATCCTGCGGACTCCCGCCCGGAATATACCGGTCGGAGGAGCTGTCGGTGTAAGGCCAGAGAGGGCTGCATCGATGGATGCGGCCCTTGTTGTTTCTGGGGGGCTTTGGGAAACCAATAAGGGAAAAGGGGTGCGATTCAACGTGAAGAGGGTTCTTGCCATCATGCTCGCCCTGCTGACCGCGCTGACGCTGATGCCGCTGACCGGCATGGCGGAGGCGGACAACTCGAACACGCTGGTGCTGTTCCTGATCGACGACCCGGAGACGCTGGACGGCCAGCTCACCACCGACTCCTACACCATCGCGCTGAACTGCTTTGACCGCCTGGTCGAGTGCGAAACCAACGATGCGGGCGAAGCCGTGCTGGTGCCGGGCCTGGCCAAGAGCTGGGACGTGTCAGGCGACGGCCTGACCTACACCTTCCACCTTCAGGAAGGCGTCAAGTTCCAGAACGGCGCCGACTTCACCGCGGACGACGTGGTCTACACCGTCAACCGCATGATGGACCCCAAGACGCTCGCCAAGAACACCGACTTCATGGACATGATCAAGGGCGCCAAGGCCCGCTACGAGGACACCACCGGCGCGATCACCAGCGTCGAGGGCGTCAAGGCCGTGGACGACCTGACCGTCGAGATCACGCTGGAAGCGCCGTTCGGCTCTTTCCTGGCCAACATCGCCACCCCCGGCTGCGCGATCTACGACCGTGAGACCACCGAGGCCGCGGGCGATCAGTTCGGCGTGGATCCCGCCAAGTGCATCGGCACCGGCCCCTTCCAGGTGACGAAGTGGGAGCGCGGCGTCGAAGTGGACCTGGTGACCAACCCCAACTACTTCAAGGGCGCTTCCAAGATGGACGGCATCAAGTTCATGATCGTGCCCGACGAGGACACGCAGCGCATGATGTTTGAAACCGGCAAGGTGGACGTATTCAACTTTGAGTACGGCCCGAGCCAGCTGGATTATTTCCTCAATACCGGCGATTTCAAGGATCGCATCGTGTCCGGCAAGCGCGCAGGCACCTACTACTACCTGTTCAACGAATCCATCCCGCCGCTGGACAACCCGAAAGTCCGCCAGGCGCTGTTTATGGCCATCGACCGTCAGGCCATCCTGGACGCGCTGTACAGCGGCAAGGGCGTTGTAGCCAACGCGTTCGTGCCCGAAGGCGTGCTGGGCCACAACGCGGCCGCGCCGGAGATCAAGTACGATCCCGCCGCCGCCAAGGCCCTGCTGGCCGAGGCCGGCTACCCCAACGGCTTTGACATGGAGACCGCCCAGTTCGCGGACAGCTCCTCCACCCAGCAGGTCAACGAAATCGTGCAGAGCTACCTGGCGGAGATCGGCGTCAACCTGACCATCAACCTGATGGACGACGCCACCTTCTCCGGCCTGCGCGGCGAAGGCAAGCTGCCCTCCTACTACAACTCCTGGTCGGCCGACTTCAACGACCCGGACAACTTCCTCTACACCTTCTTCTCCCAGAAGAACTCCCTCTCCCGCTCCTCCAACTACCACAACGAGGAAGTCTGGAAGATGCTGGAGGAGGCCCGCGTGATGGTGGACCCCGAAGCCCGCCTGAAGAAATATCAGGAGGCCGAGAGCATCATCATCAATACCGACTACGCCATCCTGCCGATGTATCAGCGCGAGCACCTGTTCTGCCTGAGCCCCCGCGTGAAGAACTTCAAGGTCGCGTGGGACGGCTGGAACGACCAGAGCTTCTACTCGGTCGAACTGGTCAACCCGTAACCCCCACCCCCCCTGCCGGCCGTGGGCTTTAGTCCGCGGCCGGCAGGGCCCCCATTCCGGACCGCTCCGGCAGGAGCCGCCCGGAAAGGGGGCCGACCAATTGCTCCCCGGGAGAGCGACGAGAGGGCCGAGGCCATTTCGTCATGGGATCAAATCCTGTGCGCTTGGATTTGGCTTTCCCCCAAAGGCCGAGCTTGCTCGGCCGACGGGGAAAGCCCTCCCGATCCAGTTTCCGCCCGGAAATGCCCACAGGCATTTCAGGAAACCGGCCCGGTTCCATCGCAACGAAAAGCCGCCTTGCGGATTTTCGTTGCACGCAAATACATTTGCGAAAGCGAGTACGCGAATGGGTAAGTACATACTCCGGCGCATCCTGATCACCATACCGGTCTTGATCGGCATGGTGTTTGTCATCTTTTTCATGCTCAACGTCGTGGCGGGCGATCCGGTCACGATCATGATGAAGGAAAAGATCAAGCCCGATGTGATCGAGACGCTGAGAAAGTCCATGCACCTGGACGATCCGTTCATCGTGCGCTTCGGCCGCTACGTATGGGACGCGCTGCGGGGCGACCTGGGAACCTCCTACAAGCTCAAAACGCCGGTGACGCAGCTGATCGCGGGCGCGTTTCCCACCACGCTGAAGCTGGCCCTCTTCGCGGCGCTGTTTGCGTGGGTGGTGGGCATCCCCATCGGCATCGTGTCCGCCGTCCGGAAGAACACCTGGGTGGATCACCTGTTCATGGGCTTTTCGCTGTTTGGGGTCTCCATGCCGGTTTTTTGGATCGGTCTGATCCTGCAAAATACGTTCAAGACCGTGCTGCCGGTCTCCGGCTTTGACACGTGGAAGCACATGATTCTGCCCACGATCGTGCTGGGCTGGCAGTCCAGCGGCACGATCTCGCGGCTCACCCGGTCCAGCCTGCTGGAAGTAATGCGAAACGACTACATCCGCACCGCCCGGGCCAAGGGACTGAGGGATCTTCTGGTCATCACCAACCACGCCTTCAAAAACGCGATTATTCCGGTGGTCACCGTGATGGCCATCCAGCTGGCGAGTCTTTTGTCCGGCGCAGTCATCACCGAAACCATCTTTTCCATTCCCGGCATCGGCCGCCTCTCGGTCAACGCCATCGAGAACCGGGACGCGCCGCTCTTACAGGGCACCGTGATCTTCACCGCCGCCCTCATCATCGCGGGCAACCTGGTGGCCGACCTTCTGTATTCGGTCATCGACCCGCGCATTCGCGTAGACTAAGCGCCCCGGAGGGGCGCTGGCGTTGAAAATCCGCTTCGCGGCTTATCAACGCGGCGGGAAGAACTGCGTGAGCCTGAAATTCTCACAAATTTCTGGGCGGCTCACTGACTAAAGGAAATGTTTCCTCCACCAGTGCGCGCACTGGTGATGGAAACCGTTCCCGGCGCGCATGTCGCCGGGAACGATATTGAAAGAACGACCGGGTTTGCAAACAATCCGAGCGCCCCGATTGGCGCTGTACCGGGCGGTGCCGGGCCATCATGCGTCTTAAGAGAGGTACGTTACCGATGAACAAGCGAAATCCCTTCCGGTTCCGCAGCCCTTCCGACCGCTTCTCGCAGGAGGCGGCCGAGGCCATCCTGGCGGGCGAAGGCCCGTCCCAGGGCACGGGACTTCTGGACAGCTTAAAGGACATGCTGCGCGTGAACCACGCGGCGATGCTGGGCCTCATCATCGTGCTTTTGTTTGCGCTGCTGGCCATCTTCGCGCCGCTGCTGGCGCCCTACGACCCCTATCAGGTGATGCTCAAAGACCGGCTCAAGCCGCCGTCGATGGTCCATCTCCTGGGCACCGACGAGATCGGCCGCGACATGCTGACCCGCGTGATGTTCGGCGGGCAGGTATCGCTGATGATCGGCCTGGTGCCTTCGTTCCTGTCGCTCGTCATCGGCTCCACGCTGGGCCTGATCGCCGGATACTACGGCGGCAAGGTGGACGGGTTCATCATGCGGCTGGCGGACGTGATGCTGGCGTTCCCGTCGCTCCTCCTGGCAATGGTTGTCATGTACATCTTAGGCGCGACATTATTGAACCTTTTCATCGCTTTATCGATCATAAACTGGGCGGGCACCGC
>JAEVZE010000245.1 GCA_023392395.1 Bacillota bacterium | reverse complement strand
TCATTTCGTCATCCCTCCACAATCCAGATCTTCCCTGTCATACTATTGTAAAACATTAATTACTCCAAAGCGGCGAGGGATTGCAGATAGCGGGGCAAGGAGCCGGAGCGAGGCGTAGCAGCGCTACGTTGAGCGGAAGGCGACGCAGCCCCGCGCGAAAAGAACCGGCGCAACGAGTAATTTATGTTTGGAAATAGTATCAGGGCCTTCAAAATCCATTGTATGTCCACAAGCGAACAAAATCAAGCCATAGGGCCAAAAAACAGACGGCGCCGAAGGATTTCGGCGCCGTCAGACTGCCTAAAATGTTCCCTGTCAGTTTACAATCGTTTCCGGCGGCATGTACGCCGGAAACGGTTTCTTCCATCAGTGCACACACTGGTGGAAGAAACAATACCATCCGTCAGTGGGTCGCCCGGAAATTCCGAAGAATTTCAGGCCCACGCAAACCTCTTCCTTTGCGTCGAAAAAGCCGCGAGGTTTTTTTGACGCCCTGACAGCGCCGAAGGGTCTTCGGCGCCGGGACAGTGTTATTCGATTCCATCGCAGTATTCCGTCAGGCAAACAGGTCCCGAGACGCCGGAGGGCTGCGGCTCCAGGATCTCTGAACGTTCTCGGTTTGCGTTCAGCCTGCGCCTGCGTACGTCGCCGATGATGTTGGCAAAGTAGGGCCAGTTCCGGGTCACCGGCTGCTCACATTCCGTTTCCACGCGGCTCGGGTCGATTACATGATTGATCCATGTGTTGACGGCGCGCAGCGTCAGGCGGTGTGGCCCCACGGAAACCATGCCCAGCTTCGCCCGCAGCGGCGCTTTCCAGATGGACGCGACCAGCGCGCCGTCCAGCAGCACATCACAGCAGCAGTCCAGCCGTTCGAGCTCGACGTACAGCTCCCTCTCTCCGGAGAAAGCGAAGTCCGCAGAGTACTCGCCGTCTCCGCTGAAGTAGCGCGTGCGCTCAAACGTTTCCCACCCTACCGGGTCTTCCAGGTTTTCCGAGACCGTTTCGCCTTCCACCGAAAGCGTCCAGCCGGTCACCCGCTGCACGCGGCGGAACGCCTGCGCCGGGCGGGGCTCAAGGCCCGCCTCCCCGGCGATCAGTACCAGAGACTGGTTGGGCTCAAATTCGATATTCAGCCGCGTCCGTCCGCCCTCGCGGGCAATCGCAATGGGCGCAACGTCGGCCATCTCCATCGAATCGTACAGCCGAACGCTGTTACAATCCGGAATGCTCAGCGTCGCGCAATGCGGCACGGCGCTCATGTTCGCCACAAAGTAGGCATCCTGCCCGTCAACTTGCCGGTGGACGAAGCCCACGTCCTGCGCGTCCTCGCCCTCCACCACCAGATCGGGTTCGACCGCCTCATAAAGCGCCGCGATCAGCGCATCCTTCCTGTCTGCGACGATCCGGGCGTGCTTTAGGGAACCCATCGCCTCCCGCACCGCGCGCCGCTTCTCCTCCCGGTCGACAAGGCCGCAGCCCTCGTCCGGTAATTTGTCCGCCGCGATGACGGATACGCCCGCGCCGTCCAGCCGGGCGATCGCCTGCGCCGTTTCCACCGGCAGGCGCTTTGCCCCGATCAGCAAAAGCGCCTTGTAGCGGTTGCGCCCGATTGTAAGCGCGCCGTCCTCGATCGCGCCCAGCTCGCACAGCGCCTCGTCGTTGACGTAGGTGAACCAGTATCCCGCCCTCTGCAGGCGGTTGACAGTTTCCTTGCCGACATAGTCCTCCACGCGCAGTGCCATGTGCAATTCCGCCATGGGCGAATCCGACCAGATGTCGGCCGCGGGAATGTAGACCATGACGGAGCTGACGGCGTGCCCGCCCTGCATCATGGAGCACACGCGGTGCATGTACCCCGAGAGCGCCGAGAAGAAGCGCCACCAAGTATTGTTCGGGTTTAGCATGGACGAGGCGTAGAAATTCCAGCCGGGCTTCCCCTCCCGCTCCGGCGAATAGGAAAAGCCGTGGTTCACGATCTGCTGGATGCCGTCCACCACAATAGCGTCGAAGGCGCGCTTGACCATCTCCGGTGTTTCCAGGAACCTGGGCGTTCGCAGCCAGGTGAAGCTCTCGTTGGAGACGGTTTCCCGGCCATAGCACAGCCCCGCTGAGACTGCAAGTCTCCGGTGCACGGTGTTGACCACGTAACGGTCGTGAAGCCCGAAGGTCTCGCCCTCCGGGATGTCCGCGCTTGCGTAGGCTTTCAAAATATCTGCCCAAGTACCGTGTGCCTGGGTGCGGGAGGTGACGCCCCACGTCTTGCACCAGGCGGTAAAGTTCTGAAAGAACCCCTCCAGCGTCAGTTCGGAAAAGGTTTTAAAATAGTCGTACCGGACGGCCCCGGTGACCTCCCCCATGTCCGTCCACAGTGCGGGGAGATACGGGGAAAGGTCGTACCCGCGGCGAATCAGGAATTCTGGAAGCATCGGCTTTGTCCAGTTGCAGCCACCCAGTTCGATGGAATCGCAGAAGAACGAGCGCACGCGTCCGCGGCCCAGACGCTCGATCAGCGCGTCGCCCATCGTACGGAGGTAGAAGTCGGAGACTTCCTTCCGGCAATGGTCGATGGCCAGACCCTGCATGCCCGGCGCGGGCTTGCCGATGTTTTGCTTGTACTTTTGCACGACGAAGGTGAAAATCCGGTGGGGCCCTTCGGGAATTTCCGCGACCAGCTTGACGCCCCATTGCCAGGTTTCAATGAACGTGGGCTGAACGGAAGGCGTGATATCCCGGGCGGTGGAAGCGTCCAGCGCGCCATCCAAAACGCGGACCAGCGCCACCCGCTCGATCTCGCCCGGCAGCACGCAGGTGTAGTCGAACGAAAACGTGCAGGGGCCGGTCACGTCGTGGCTGAGGGGCACCAGAATGTCCGGGGCCATCGTATCCTCGACGAAGGAGCCGCCAAACGGCCAGCCAGAGCCCAGTGTCAGGTCCACGTCGATGTCCATTTCCTTCGCGCAGGAAAGCGTGTAGTCCAGGATTTCAAAGAACTCCGGAGAGAAGAAATCGATGTGCTTCCGCCCCGCGGCGGGGTCGTCAAAGTCCAGTGGGTAGATGATCTGGATCTCGACGCCACCAAAATCAACATCCCGCATTGCGGCAAGCTCGCGTCGAATCTCCGTCCTATCCACCGCGCCGCCGTACCACCACCAGCGGGTGTTGACGCGCGCCTCGCGCGTCGGATTTTGAAGGCGCGCGATCGCACCGGTTTCGCTGGACATCACGATCACCCCTTGATCGGCTCGAAGGCGATTTGGTCTTCCTCGATCTCCACGCAGACGACCGTGTCGATGTCCTTCGGCTTTTCGCCCGGCCACAGGATGCGCCAGCTGTGGTCGCCCTCGCAGGTGACGCGCTCGCGCAGCTCCAATTCTCTCCCGTCCGCCAGCAGGTACGCGCGGCGGGGCTTGTTGGCCATGTTCAAAAGGTATACGTCCGGCAGGTCCTCAAACACATGGATGTAGAGTTTGCCGGGGCGGGACGTGAAGTAGCCCCAGTCGATGTCGTAGGGATAGGTGGGCACCGAAAACGCGCCGTAGATGCTTTCACCGTTCTTTTTCAGAAAATCGCCCAGGATAGACAACACCCTGACGCTCTCCTCCGGCACGACACCCTGCGCGTCCGGGCCGATGTTCAGAAGGAAATTCCCGCCGCGGCTGACCACCTTGACGAGGTTGCGAAGCAGCTTCTCCGGGCTCTTCCACCGGCGGTCGTAGCGGTTGAAGCCCCAGGTGTCGTTGATCGTCGCGGGTACCTCAAAATCGCCCGCATAGGCCAGAAGAGGGATGAAGTTGTCGCCGGTGGTCATGTAATCGCCCAAGCTATTTCCGATGCGCCCGGAGATGAGGCAATTTGGCTGCAGCCCCCTGACCAGCGCGCGAAGTTCCTCGGACTGCTCTTTGGTCATGCTCATGGGCGTGTCAAACCAGATCAGTCCGATCTCGCCGTAGTTGGTCAGGAGTTCTTTGATCTGCGGGATGCACTTCCCGTCCAGATACTTGCGGAAGTCCTTGCGCGCATCCGAAACGTTCTCCTCGATGCCGTCCGGGTGGTGCCAGTCCTGCGCCTGGGAATAGTAAAAGCATAGCTTGAGGCCGTATTTGTCGCAGGCTTCCCGTAGTTCGCGCGCCGGATCCCGGCCCCAGGGCGTCGCGTCCACCGTATTGTAGCGGTTGGCGGCGGAGTGAAACATGGCGAAGCCCTCGTGGTGCTTGGCAGTGAACACAATGTACTTCATGCCCGCGTCCCGCGCCATGCGCACGATGCTGTCCGCGTCAAAATGCGTGGGGCTGAAGTCCTTCACCATCTCTTCGTATTCTTCCACCGGGATTTTGAGATCGTGCATGATCCACTCGGCGATGTTGTCGGTT
>JAEVZE010000082.1 GCA_023392395.1 Bacillota bacterium | reverse complement strand
ATGCCTTGGTAGCTCAGCTGGTAGAGCAGTAGACTGAAAATCTACGTGTCGGTGGTTCAACTCCGCCCCAAGGCACCAAACCCGTGCGGTAGTAGCTCAGTTGGTAGAGCGCAACCTTGCCAAGGTTGAGGTCGCGAGTCCGAGTCTCGTCTACCGCTCCACAAGGAATCCGTATGGGCGGGTGCAAGCCCGCTCATATTGGGTTTCAAAACCCGGCGTGATAGCCAAGTGGTAAGGCAAAGGTCTGCAAAACCTTTATTCACCAGTTCAAATCTGGTTCACGCCTCCAAGCGAAAAGCCCCTGAAAACTGCTCGTTTTCAGGGGCTTTTGTTTTGCCCAAACGATCCTCCCCTCCCACGCTCGCCGGATGTGTTTCCGAGCATGCTTGGACAATTCCGCGCTTGACGGCCGGATGGTCCGGCATGTACAATCGCCCTGGGAGGGATGAAGTTCCATGCGGAATGTTTTTCTATCCAACGACCCGGCTTCCGTCGGCCGCGTCAGGGAAAATTGCGAAGAAGTCACACTGGCAGGCTTGGCATTGGTTGAGGAAAGGCAACTGGCTTCATGCCGCGTGGTCCATCCGGGGAGCGCAAAGGCATTTAAAGACATATCGCTCGAGATTCTGGAAAATCCTAAATTGTCGGTCTTTGATCCTTCACGCATTGGAATCTACAAAAACGGCGTCCTCGCGGGCGAAGTCTGGAGAAACTTTCACGCTGATCCCTTCAAGCTCATTGCCCATTCAAACGGGAAGCGCTATCTGCTATGCGGTTCGGATTACCAGGGGTTCACGGTGGTCGATCTGGACGGCGAGGTGGCAACCCATTACCTGCCCAAAGAGGCTTTCTTCGGTCGAGGCTGGTGTATGGCACAAATCCTGTCTTATGAGAAGCAGACCAACCGCATCAAACTGGTCGGATGCCACTGGGCGGACCGGTATGAAATCCGCACCTATGATTTTTCGGTCCCGGAAGCCATGCCGTGGCCGCTGTTCGAGCAGCGCTACGAATGCGACAGCCCACTGGGCAACCGGAAACTCCAAGGCTCGCTCCCCTTCACCGGAATTCGTCACGTCCAGCGCTTGCGAACCTGATTCATTCCGGTTTCAACCCACTTTTCGTATTCAGAATCCGACGAATTGCGTTTCATGAAGCATACAAAGGATCTTTGTGCCGCCTTCCTTTTCGCGTAGATATTCAGAGGATTTGTAACTTTTCGACATCTTCGGAAACACAACGTTACCAAGGTGTTTGCTTTACGACAAGCCTATCTTGCCTTGTAAAGCACGATCGGCGCGCCCAACATTGCAGGAAAAGTATTTCAAAATGTTGACAATTCTCCCGTGATATTGTAATATAACAGCAGTAACAAACAAGGAGGTGCTCCAATGAAACGTTCCTTCAAGGTACTTGTCGCCATGGTGCTGGCGCTAGCGCTCAGCCTGAGCTTCGCAACCGCCTTTGCCAAAAAGGAAAGCAAGCCGCCCAAACCGACCAAGGCGCCCCAGGTCGCGGTGACGGGTCTCAAACTCTCGCTGTACGACCGGCAGAACAATGTCTTGTCCCCCGACGACGGCACCGCTTACTCCGCCGTTAGAGGTTGGAAGTTTATTGCGAAGGCCACCATTGAGCCCAGCGGCGCGAAAGCCTCACTCCGCTGGCGTTCCAGCAAGCCCTCTGTGGCTTCCGTGAACAGCCGCGGCGTCATCAACTGCAACCGCATGGGGACTGCAGACATCACGGTGAGCACGAAATCCGGCGATTGGAAGCAAACGATTACCCTCATTGTCAAAGAAAATGCGACCACCTTTACCACGACCGCCGACAAGACCATCAAAAAAATCTACCTTCGCGGCAACTATGTGTGCGCCGACGTCGTACTGGTCAATTTGGGGCCTGAAGTACTGGAGACCGCGCCCAGCCTCGTCTTCACCCTGAAGCTTGCGAACGAGTCTTCAGCCACCAATCTGGGAACCAAGACCAGCGAACTCCGCAAGCCCATCCCGGCAGGCGAAAGCGGAATCGCGACCTACAAACTGAAGAAGGTTGGCGCCAAGACGACCTGGCTTATTAATGCTGAGGCCTCCTGCAGCGCGGTTACGCCGTAAGGCTGACGATGGCCGAGCATAAGCCAACGGATCCATGAAGAAAGGCCCCCGAAAACGATGTGTTTTCAGGGGCCTTTTCTTGCGCCCGGTTATGAATTCCACAGGATGATGCCCAGCACGAGCAGCGCCAGGCCGATCACGGCCGCCCAGAACCAGTAGGGCACGCAGAACAAGAGGATTGCCAGCCCGACGACGATCATGATCGCCGCCACTACCCGTATGTAGGAGCTCTTCCCCCGGCACGACCCGCGCATGGACTCCACCCCCATGCCCATGCTATGCCGCCCGACCGGGAATGGTTCAGATGGCGCGCACAGACCCGCCTTCCACCAGCCTGCCCTCGACGATCCGGTACTCGGAATCTTCCGGGTTGTCCAAGAGCCTTAGCATCAGCTCCACCCCCGCCTTGGCGATTTCCTCCGCGGGCTGTTCCACCGTCGTCAGCGGAGGCTGCGTGAAGCGGGCCAGCTCGATCCCGTCAAAGCCGATCACGCTGACGTCTCCGGGCACCGCGAGGCCGTTCTCATTCAGCGCGCGCATGGCGCCGATGGCCATCACATCGCTCATGGCGAACAGCGCGGTGAAATCGCGCCTCCGGTCGATCAACTCCAGCGCCGAACGGTACGCGCCCTCCATGCCGAAGGTGCTGGCGACATACAACTCTTCTTCCAGCTTCAGGCCGTGGGCCTGCAGCGCGTCCAGCGCGCCCCGGAAGCGCAGCCCGATGCCGTCACCCACGCCTTCCCTGCCGCCCATCACCGCGATCCTGCGGTGCCCGCGCGCAATCAGGTGCTCCACCGCCATGCGGCCGCAGGCGTGGTTGTCGACGCTGACGCTGGAAACCCCCGGCGCGCGGACCGTCGACGCATCCACCGTCACGAACACGGAGGGGATGCCCAACTGCACCACATCGGCCTTGCGCCCCACGACGTTGCTGCCCAGAAAGAAGATGCCCTCCAGCTTCTTCTCCGCCACGAGCCGGAACGCAACGTCCAGCTCTTCGCCCCGCTCGTCGATAAACTCGATCAGGTACTGGTGGCCCATTTCCCAGCCGTAGTCGGTCATCTGCTCGGCAATGCCGGTCAGAAAGCTGTTTCGTCGGCCTCGCACGATGATCGCGGACAACCCGCTGGCTCGCTGCTTCAGGTTCTTGGCGTTGGCGTTGGGCGCATACCCCAGCTGTTCGACGATGCGCAGCACCTTCTGCCGGGTCTCCTCCCCCACGTCCGGGCGATTGTTGAGCGCGCGAGACACGGTGGAAATGCCCACGCCCGCCCGCCTGGCGATGTCGCGGATGGTGTATACCTTCATGGCGATCCCTCCACAGGATTTACGGAATCGTTTACGGACATCATACCCCGTTTTCTTGCTTTTTGCAAGCGCAGTGTCTATAATAGCAGAAAAAGGAGGTCTTGCGCCCAATGATTAAAAACCTGCTGCTCGACCTTGGCAACGTGACGCTCTCCTACGACCCGATAAAGATGACCGAACCATGGGTGGACAGCGAAGCCGACCGGGACGAAATCCTCCGCGCGGTCTTTCATCACCCCGACTGGGGCAAGGGAGACGACGGCAGTCTGACCGAGGCCCAACTAAAAGAAAACGCCCGCGGGAGGCTGCCGGAACGGCTGCACCCGGCGCTGGATCAGGTGATTGCCCACTGGCCAGAGTACCTGACGCCGCTGCCCGGCGCGGAAGATTTCATGCGGGAAATGAAGGCCCGAGGCATCAAGCTGTACGCGCTGTCCAACGCACCGAGCCGCTACGCCGAATTCAAAAAGGCTATTCCGCTGCTTGAGCTGTTTGACGGCGAGGTGATTTCCGCGCTGGTCGGCCTCGCGAAGCCCGGCCAGGAGTTCTTCCATTACGCGCTGGACACCCTTTCGCTGAAGCCGGAAGAGTGCTTCTTCGTGGACGACCTCGCGCCCAACGCGGCCGGCGCTCTGCGTTCGGGCATCCAGAGCTGCGTATTTGACGGGGATTATGGTTCGCTCGCGGCGCTGATCGAACAAAAAAACTCTTGAGAGGGGCCTTCGCGCCCCTCTTTTCCGATTTCTGGGCAACCGTCAGGACACATATTCGTCTAATATTCGGAAAATACGTAAAGGTGAGGAGATGAGGCCATGAAAAAGGCGGTGGCGCTACTGATCGCGCTCGCGCTCATGTCCTGCGGCGCGCTGGCGGAGCGCAGTTTCGTGCTCAACCGGGACCAGGGCTCGGACATCTACACATGGGATGGCGCGCAGTTGACCCAGTCGAACACGTACTTATCCATTTACTCGGTTACCGATGACAAGACCGCCCCGGAGGACGAGTTGTTCGCGGCGCAGTCCGCGGGCCAGGCGCTTCCGGAGGATGGCGATTACGTCGCGCCCCACTACGCGCTCCTCGACGCTGCGGGCGCGCAGTTGACCGACTTCCTCTACGACAGCTTCCAATACGATTCGTCCGCCGACGTGCTGATCTACTCGATCGACGGTCTGTCCGGCGCAATGACCCGTTCGCTTCATGAACTGGTCCCATGCAAGTACGACGCGGTGGTGCCGGACGGCGAGGGCGGTTTCGTGCTGGACGCCCACAGCGAAGCGGACGCACCCCAGGTATTGCACATGGTCAAGGGTGGCGTCCCGAAGCCCACCGGCGTCTATGCCAGGTTTTACTGGGGCAATCTGACCGAGGGGCTGTGCTCCGCGGTGGACGAGGACGGGTACTACGGCTTTTTGAACGGTCAGGGCCAGTGGGCGGTCAAACCAAAATATGAGTGGGCTCAGAATTTCACCGGCGGCTACGCCATCGTGCGCGAGAAGGGCAAGGCCGGCGTCATCGACATAACCGGCAAGTGGGCGGTCAAGCCCATCTACGACGACGACCGGGGCATGCTGCCCGATGGCAGCGCGGCCGTTATGATGCGCGGCACGCGGGCCTACGTCGTCCGCCCGTCCAGCGGCAAGCAGCTCTTCTCCATTCGGCTGACCAAGGACGGCTATGTGTCCACCGGCCCGGCAAAGCCCGTGATCGCCGTCACTGACAAGGGCAAGAGCACGCTCTACAGCGCCACCGGAAAGAAGATCCTGTCGCTCAGCGACAGCTACTCCTTCGACCTGTGGAGCACCCAACCGGAGGATCGGCTCGTTGCCACGTCCACCGGCGCGGGGGTGCTGATGGACCTATCCGGAAAGACGCTCTATACGAGCCAGGGGCTGAACTATATGGACACGCTAAACGGCCGCACGCTGTACACATCAGCCCGCTATAAAACCCGGATGGTGCAGTATCAAGGCTACGACAAACCCTACGAAGAGCCCATCTATCAGACCTATCGCTATGGCGTGGTGGATTCTGACGGAAACGAACTGCTGCCGATGATCTACAGACAGCTATACCCGCTGATCTCCGGGCGGTACTATGCCCAGGATGCGCAGCGCTGGGGCGTGATCGACCAGACCGGCAAGTGGATCATCTCCGGATCGCTGTACGACCAACTGATGGATTGACGTAAGGAGGAAGCGATAATGATGAAGAGAATTTCCCTGCTCGCTCTGGCGCTGGCCCTTCTGGTGGCCGTGCCCGCGATGGCCGCCGCGCCCCAGATGGGCGTGGACGATTACCCGGTCGTCGACGGCTCCACCGCGACGCTGCCGCTGAGCTACGCGCTGATGCAGGCGACCACCGGCTGCACAAGCGATGTGGCGCAGGCGGCAATCTCCCATAGCAAGACCACCGAGTCCTTCTACGCGCTGGTGGACGGCAGCGCCGACCTGTTGCTGGTGTATGAGCCCAGCCAGGACGCCTACGACTATGCCAGCCAGAGCGGCGTAAAACTGACGATGAAGGCCATCGGCCGGGACGCGCTGGTGTTCCTGGTCAACCCGGCCAATCCCGTTAAGACGTTGACCCAAGACCAGCTGGTGGACATCTACACCGGCAAGACCGTCAACTGGAAGGACGTGGGCGGGGAGGACCTGCCCATCGTCGCCTACCAGCGCATTGAGAATTCCGGCAGCCAGGTGATGATGGAAAAGCAGGTCATGCAGGGCAAGACCATGATGGACGCGCCCAAGGAGCTGCGCACCGACGAGATGGCCGAGCTGATCGACGAGGTAGCCTCCTACAAGGACGCGCCCAGCGCCATCGGCTATTCGGTGTACTACTACGTGCACAACATGTACTCCAATTCCAACATCCGCATGTTGCAGGTGGCGGGCGTCGCGCCGGATAACGATACCATCGCCTCCGGAGCCTACCCCTACAAGCAGGACTTCTACGCCGTCATCCGGTCCGACGCGCCCGAAGACAGCCCGCAGCGCAAGCTTTTTGACTGGCTGACCACCGGCGAGGGCCAGGCACTCATCACGGACGCCGGCTACGTGGCCGTCTCTGGCCAGGAGATCGAGGAATAAACGGAGGAGCACGCCCAAGGGCGCTGCCCTTTGGAACCCCGCAAGAGGCATGATGCCCCTTGACCCCGCACATGGTCAAAACAAGGTGGCTGCGGTCCAAACCCCACAGGGGCTTGGGGGCCGCAGCCACCGATCTCTTTACGGCAACCGAAGGGCGACATGTGCGGCCGCAGGTTGCCTATTCCTTTTTGCGCGCAGGCCCGACCGTGACGCAGCTCACAGGGCCTGCGCCGTTCCCAGCGCAATGAAAAGCCGTGCAGCGGATTTTCATTGCTCGCTTTAGCGGTGGCTGCCAACGAAAAACAGCGCGATGGTGCCCGGCCCGGAGTGAGAGCCGATGATCGGATTGATCATCCCGATGTGGATGGCCTGGACGGGAATGGTCTTGCGAATGGTTTCGGCCAAAAATTCTGCGTCGCCTTGGGCGTCGCCGTGGCCGATGTAGACCGTCTGCGCCTGAAGCCCCACGCCGCTCTCCCGCATCCGCTTTGCGATGGCCTTGAGCGACGTGCGCCGGCCCTGCGCCTTGTCCACCGGGATCAGGTGGCCCTCGTCGTCCACGTGCATCACCGGCTTGATCTGAAGCGTGGTGCCAAGGATGGCCGTGGCAGCGGAAATGCGGCCGCCGCGCTTTAGAAACATCAGATCGTCCACGGTGAACCAGTGGACGTTTTCCAGTACGTGCGCTTTGATCCATTGGGCGTTGTCCTCGATGGACATGCCCTGTTCGCGGTTTCGCGCTGCCTGCAGTACCGCCAGCCCCTCGCCGAACGTCGCGCCCAGCGAGTCGGCGACCAGCACATTGCGTCCGGGAAAGCGTTCCATGAGCATCGGCGATGCGATGTTCCCAGACTGGAACGTGCCGCTCAGTCCGGAGGAAAAGCTCACATACAGTACGTCCAGACCCTTTTCAAGCCAGGGTGTGAAAAACTCCTCATAGGTGCCCGGCGAGATCTGGGACGTGGAGACCGGCTCGCCCTTGCGGAGGCGGTCGTAAAAAGCGTGGGCACGCGCGTCCGTCCAGCCGCCCTCATAGAGCGCATCCTGTCCGGATAGCCGGTAGAGCATTGGGAGTACCTGAATTTGGTACCGCTGGAAATCCTCCGGCGGCAGGTCGGCCGTTGCGTCGGTAAAAATGACATATGGGTTGGACTGGGACATGTTCTCCCCTACCTTCCTTGTACATTATTATACAGGAGGCGCCGGGGAGCTGTCACTTGACAAAATTCTCGGAATGTATGAAGATCGCCTGAAAATGAACAGGTTTAAGCTTTTCTGTCCGTCTTCTGCCCGCAATGGCCGCAGGTGACCGTCACATTTCCCGCGCCGCGGGGCAGTTTCAGCCACGAATGGCAGTTGGGGCAACGGAAATACGAATAGCGCTTCCGGTTGCGAAAACGTGCCCGCGCCTGAAAGAATCTGGTGACCAGCGGCGCGGTCTTGCGCAGGAACCATGTGTTCTCGCGGCGGCGCGCCTCGATCTTTCTGGAGAACATTCGGACGAAGGACAGAATGACCAGCACATAGGCCAGCGCCAGCAGCACTTCGAGGTGCGGCAGCGCCCCCAAAAGGATCAGGGCGAGCGAAGTGTAGGTCATCGCCATCGACAATTGATCGCCGCCGTAACAGCCTGTGAAAAAGCGCCGGATCTGTGCGGCCGCCCTCTGGAAAAACGGCATGTGAAAACTCCCTCCAGGATGGTTTTCCCTCATTATGCTGAAGTATAGCAGAGGATTGTGATCAAATTCGCTCCACGTCGTGAAATTCCGGCGAAATCGGGCGCCAAGCTTTGCTGTGTCAAGAAATGCGATTGTTTTCTCTTGACACGCGAAGGTTTATCCTTTAGAATGATAGGGCTGCTCATATGGAGCTGTGTCTTGGAATGCCTGCCCGTGGTCACACAGGCGCCCCGGGCGATTCACCATATTTTGGAAGATAGAAAGGGAGTATCTGCCATGTTTCGTACCTATCAGCCCAAGAAACGCCAACGCTCCAAGGTTCATGGTTTCCGCGCCCGCATGAAGACCACGACCGGCCGCGCCGTCCTCAAAGCCCGGCGGCTTCGGGGCCGCAAGGTCCTGTCCGCGTAATCACGAATGGATGCCGCCAAAGAGCATCGCTTCCGTTTAGGCCGCCGCTTCAGCCTGGGCCGCAACAAGCACTTTCAGTACGTCTATCGCCGAGGAAAGTCCTTCCCCGCGAAGTTGTTGGTACTGGTATACTTGAAGGCCCGGGATGTGAAGGTCGGCTTTTCGGTATCCTCAAAGGTGGGCAACAGCGTGGTGCGCAACCGCATTCGCCGCTGTCTGCGCGAGGATTTTCGCATGATGCGCCCTAACCTCCCCGGCGGCAAGTACATCTTTGTCGCCCGGACCATCTCGGCCCGGGCCACGCACCCGGAACTGACCCGGGAGATGGCCTATCTCCTCAGAAAGGCCGGCTTGACCCAATGAACCTTCGGGATACGCCCAGGCGCGCCATGCTCGGCGCGATCCGGTTCTACCAGCGGCAGATCAGCCCGTCGCTGCCGCCGTCCTGCCGGTTTACGCCTACCTGTTCCGCCTATGCGCTGGAAGCAATCGAACGCTACGGCGCGCTGAGGGGCGGATGGATGGCCTTCAGGCGCATCCTCCGGTGCAATCCGTTCCACCCAGGCGGATACGATCCCGTTCCGTAACAACCCCGGCCGCCTCGCTCCTTCGCGCGGGCGGCGCATGAGAGGATTGGACAAATGAATTTTATCAGCGCCTTTTTGAAAGACGTTCTGGACATGATCAACAGCGTCGTACCTAGCTACGGCTGGTCGGTGATCCTGTTCACGCTGCTGATCCGCCTGGTTCTGATGCCGCTGGATATCAAGAGCCGCCGTTCTATGATGCGCATGAACCAGGTGCAGCCGCAGCTGGCCGCGCTCCAGAAGAAGTACGCCAACGACAAGGAAAAGCTCAACCTCAAGATGAATGAGCTTTACAGGAAGGAAAAGATCAACCCGCTGAGCGGCTGCCTTCCGATGCTGATCCAGCTCCCCATCCTGTTCTGCATGTTCGATGCCATGAAGGTCGTGGCCAACGAGCACACCGTGAAGATGATTCAAGCGATGATGGACGGCTCCTTCGCCGCGAACACCGCGCACTTTCTGCAGCCCTTTATGTGGATCAAGAGCATCTACCAGCCGGATTCCTTCCTGTCCACCATCATCCCCGCCATCGGAGATCAGCTAGCGCACATCACGCCGGTTACCGGCACCATCCTGACCGATCAGACTCTCACCACTGTGAAGGGATTCCTAAACAGCGAAGCCTATCGGACCATTGCGACGCAGTTCGGCGCCAACGGTTACCAGTTCCAGACGACCCTGCTGATGTGGCCCATCCACGTTCCGTTCCAATTCAACGGCTGGTTCATCCTGCCGCTGCTGGCCGGTGCGAGCCAGTTCATCAGCGCCAAGCTCCTGACCCCCACCACCTCCGCCGCCGGCACCGACGCCCAGCAGCAGACCAACAAGATGATGCAGTGGTTCTTCCCGCTGTTCTCCATCTGGATCTGCGCCTCCTACACCGCCGCGTTCGCGATTTACTGGGTGTTCATCAACGTGTTCCAGATTCTGCAGCAGCTCTTTATCAACTGGTACTTCGACAAGAAAAAGGTTAAACCCAACCCGGAAGAGGAGGTCATCAAACCTTGAGGTCCATCGAAACCAGCGGCAAGACCGTTGAGGACGCAGTAAAGGCCGGTTTGGCCGAACTCAAATGCGATTCCGCCGATGTCGCCATCGACGTTCTGGAAATGGGCAGCCCCGGGCTCTTCGGCATGTTTGGCAAGCTGGCGCGGGTGCGCCTGACGCTCAAGGAAGTGGTGGACGACTTCGACCTCGACCTCCCGGCGATGACGCTGGAAGCGCAGAAGCCCCGCGCCGAGAAGAAGCCGGAGAAGCCCGCGCAGGAACCCAAGGTTGAAGCCAAGCCTGTGCCCGAAGCCGTGAAGGCCCCCAAGGCTGAAACCGAGAAGCCTGAGAAGGCGGCGTTCGCCGGCAACCAGGCCCCGGTCATCAAGTCCGTCGCTGAGTTCAAGGCTTCCCGCGGCGAGCGGCAAGAACCCCGCGAGCAGAAGCAGCCCCGCGAACCGCGCGCGCCACGCGAACCCATGCAGCCCCGCGGACCTCGCGCACCGCGCGAACCCATGCAACCCCGCGAATCCCGTGAACACCGGGAGCCGCGCCGCAGGCAGGAGTCCGAGCCCCGGGAGGCCATGCCCTCGATGCTTGCGGAGGAACTGCCGCCGCTGGATCTGAACGCGCTGGGCGAATCCGGAAAGCGCGCCTATGAGTTCCTGTCGAACGTGACCAAGCTCATGGGCGTCGATGTCGAGATCCGCATCAAGGAAGAGGAAGGGCACCTGTTCTCGCAGATGACCGGCGACGCGCTGGGCGTTCTGATCGGCCGCCGCGGCGAGACGCTGGACGCGCTGCAGTACCTGACCAGCCTGCAGGTCAACAAGGGCCGGGACGAGTACACCCGCGTGTCGCTGGATAGCGAGCATTACCGCGCCAAGCGCGAGGACGCGCTGCGCAAGTTGGCCGCCCGCATGGCCGCCCGCGCCCGCAAGACGGGCCATCGCGTCGCGCTCGAGCCGATGAACCCCTACGAGCGCCGCGTGCTGCACTCCGCGCTGCAGGACAACCCCTATGTGACCACCCATTCGGAGGGCGAAGAACCCTATCGCCGCGTGATCATCACGCTGAAGTAATTTCTAATAAGTTTCGTTTCCCCCACCGGTGCGCCGGTGGGGGAAACGCGTTTCGACGCAGGTCGCTGTAACGATTGGAAGGATCGCTTGGTTTGTCAACAATTGGGGGCGCGCACTCGCTGCCTGGGCCTGTTTTTGAGCGGATGCCGTTTTCCGCGACCAGCGCGGTCGTGCCGCAGGCGGAACGGGGCGTAAACTTTTTCAGGGATGCCACTTGAACCATTTCCCGGATTGCATCGTCAAAAGCCTTGTGTTATAATTAGTTTGTATGCCTCGAGGACTTCAACCAAAGGAGCTGAGCGCCAGTGGCGAATCAGGATATCAAAGAGCCCTATGAGGAAGAGGATGTTTTTACGCTGGAAAACGACGCCGCTGATGAAAAGCGCCGCCATGTGATCCAGTACGCCC
>JAEVZE010000014.1 GCA_023392395.1 Bacillota bacterium | reverse complement strand
CCTATGGCTTCTTTGGATCATTACCGGGAGGACCTTGTGCGCCTAACGTCCGATCTGGTCCGCATTCCGACGGTCAACTTCCCGCCGGACGGCGACGAAGCGCCCGGCCAGGCGCGGCTTCGCGATTGTTACGAGGCGCTCGGCCTTGAAATCGACCAGTTCTCCCCGGCGGACCTGCCGGAATACCCGTCGAACCCGGAGTTCCTGCCCCGAAACCTTGCGGGCCGGGAGAATCTGGTGGGCACCTGGCGGGGGATGGGCGGCGGGAAGTCGGTTCTGATCACCGGCCACATGGACGTGGTGCCCATCGAGCCGCTGCCCTGGACGGTTACCCAGCCCTTTGAGCCGAAACTCTTGGACGGCAAGCTCTACGGCCGGGGCAGCGCCGACATGAAGGGCGGCCTTGTCGCCGCCGTGATTGCCGTCCAGATGCTGAAGGACGAGGGCTTTACGCCGCGCGGAGACGTGATCCTGGAGAGCGTGGTGGACGAGGAGTACGCGGGCGCCAACGGCACCATCGCCTCCCGCTTCCGAGGGCATCATGCCGATTTCGCCATCGTGCCCGAAGCCAGCGGCCTCGCCATCTGTCCGGCCTGCGTGGGCGGCATGGTGTTCAGGCTCTCGATGCGCGGCGTCGCGGGCATGCCCTACACCGGCGAGGAGATCCCGAACCTTGCCTACGACCTGGGCGACCTTCTGAGCCTGATCCGGGACTTCAGCGCGTACCGCATCGAAACCGCGCCCAAGCCCAAATTGTGGGAGGGTACGGTGCAAGGGGCGCAGGTGGTGGTCACCAAGGTCAAGGCGGGGGAGGCCTACGAGAGCGGCCAGCTGTCCGCGCCCATTGAGGCGTGGGTGGAGCTGGTCATGCAGTCCTACCCGGGTGAGAGCGTGGAAACGCTGGAAAAGGAAATGAACGACTACCTGCGTGCGCGCTTCCGCGATCCGGGGGTATTGACCATTCAGCCGCGGTACCACTACATTCGGCCCGCGGCCACCGAAGCGGATCATCCGGGCGTTCGGGCGCTGGCGGGCGCGCTTGCACCTTATGCGGCCGCGAGCGTGTGCGGCGCGATGTTTTCCTGCGACATGTTCGTGCTGACCGATCTGGGCGGCATCCCGTCGGTCATCTTTGGGCCGGTGGGCGGCAGGCTGCACGGGCCGGACGAATGGGTGGACGTGGAAAGCCTGTTCACAACCGCGCGGGCGATGGCGGATTTCATCAGAAACTGGTGTGCTTGAAGGAGTACCAATGAACAGAATCGAACTTCGGGACGGGGCGCTGACCGCCTTCGTCTATCCGGACTACGGCGGTATGCTTGGCAGGCTGATCCTGGACGGCAGGGAGATACTGCACCTGAACGAGGCGAGGCTGCCGGAGGGCGCGGTGCTGGCGGGCGGCAACCCGGTGCTGTTCCCGTTCCCGAGCCGGACGGCGAACGACCAATATGAACTGGACGGAAAGACCTATCGCATGCCCTTCCACGGGCTGGTGCGGGATTCGGCCTTCGGCGTGGAGGAAGTCACCGGTTCCAGCGCGACGCTGGTCCGCACCGGCTGCAGGGAGTGGATGAGCGATTGCTATCCATTCGACTTTGAGCTCAGGCTCACATATGCGCTCGAAGCGGGCGCACTGCGCATGACGGCGCGGATTGCAAACCACTCAGGCCGCCCGATGCCCCATGCGTTCGGCTGGCATCCGTACTTCACTACCACCGACAAGGCGCGCGCGTATCTCTCCGCCAACATGAGCAGTTGCGAGCGCTGGGATGAGACGGGGAAGACCCCGGTCCCGCCCGATGTCGATCTCAACAATCCCGTGGACTACGTGTTCAACGAGAGGACGGGCGACGTGGCGGAGCTGGTCTCTCCTGCGGACGGATACGGCGCGTGCATCCACTCCTCGGAAGCGTTTCGGGCGCTGGTCGCCTGCACGCTGTTCCCCGGCACCACCTGTGTGGAGCCCTGGATGGGCCTGCCGAATGCGATCAACACGCGGGAAAATCTGCAGTGGGTCGCGCCCGAAAGCGAGGCGCGGTACGACTGTTTCATCGAACCGTACCTGCTCCGGTGAACCCGGCAAATTCGTCCCGCAGACGCTTTGACCGCCTGATCCGCACTCGCGTCTTTCTGATCATCATCAAAGTGAGGAAACCGGATGGAGAAACGTGTCCTGACGCAGAACCTGCTGCTTTGTGCGCTGATCACGGCGCTTGGCGCGCTGGCGACGTCGTTATCAAGTGTTTTGGACCGCATGGCGGCGTCCATCGGCCTTGCGCCCGAGCGGGTGGGCGTGTTCATCTCGGTCTACATGGTCGGCTCCTGCCTGAGCGCGTTCTTCGGCGGCTCGCTGGCCGATCGGCTGGGTAAGCGGCGAGTGATCGCGGCTGGCGCGCTGCTTCTGGCGCTGGGCCTTGCGGGCGTTGCGGCTTCCGGCGGCGCGGTGCTGACGTTCGTGGGACTGTTCGTGCTGGGCGTGGGCTTTGGGCCTTCCGAGTCAATGGGCAGCGCGCTGTTGACTGATGAAAACGGCCCTCGCGCCACACTGTGGATGAACCTGTCGCAAATCGGCTTTGGCATCGGGGCCATCGCAGCCCCTGCGCTGGTCGCCTGGCATCTTGGCAGAGGCGGCGAGTACCGGGATGTCTTCTGGCTGTGCGCGGCGGCCTTCCTCGCATTCTTTTTAATATTGGCCGCGGGCGTCAAAGGGAGGACCGCGAAAGTCAACCCGGAGAGCGGTGTCAACAGCTTCGCGCTCCTGAAGGACGGCAAGTTCCTGTTGTACGCGGTCCTGGTGTTCCTGTACATGGGGTACGAGTCGGTGGCGCCGGCCTACTTGAAGCAATTGTTCCTGGAACGGGGCGCGGGCGAGGAGATGGCGACGCTGACCATCTCGCTGTTCTGGGCGGCGATGCTTGTCTGCCGACTGATCGGCGCGTTTTTAAGCGGCAGGGAGCTGTTCTCCGTCAAGTTCTTCACGTTGTTTGTGATTGCCGGCATTGTCGTGACGCTGTTGGCGCCCAACAACGCTCTTCGAATTCTGGGCGTGCTGCTCTACGGCTTTGGCTGCGGCCCGGCGTGGACGATGATCTTCGTGCTCTCGTCCCGGGTATTCCCCGACCGGATCGGGGCGGCCTACGGCGTGATGATGCTGTTCTCCACCGCGGGCGGCGCGGTGTTTCCGGCGGTCATCGGTGCCTGGGTGGGGAACGCGCAGGGCACATTCCTTTATTGCATCGGCATCGCCGTGATGGTCATCGCGGGCGCGTTCTGGGCCGGGCGGCTGGAGGCGGGCCGGAAGGCCGCGGCGTGACCGCGCCGGAGATTTATCAAAATGTCGTTGTTCTTTTTTGCGAATAATGGTATGATGGCGGCATGAAGCTGATTGAGACAAAAAACGCGGTCGGGCACGTTCTGTGCCATGACCTGACGCGCATCGTGCGCGGAGAAATGAAAGGCCCGCAGTTCAAAAAGGGCCACGTGGTGACCGAGGAAGACATCCCAATGCTTTTGTCGATGGGCAAGGACCATCTCTACGTGTGGGCGCTTGAGGAGGGCATGCTGCACGAGAACGACGCGGCTTTGCGGCTGGCGAACATCTTGGCCGGTCCCGGCATGCGCCTGTCTGAGCCCAGCGAGGGCAAGATCGAACTCATCGCTGAATTCGACGGGCTGTTTCGCGTGGACGCGGAGCGGCTCTTTAAGATCAATTCTATTGAAAGCGTAATGGCGGCAACCCGGCACGACCTGTTTCCGGTGCGCGCGGGCGACAAACTGTGCGGCACCCGGGTGATCCCGCTGATCATTGAAGAAGAAAAAATTGAGGAAGCTGAGCGCGCCGCGGGCAGCACGAGTGTGCTTTCGCTTTTGCCCTACCGCCCCATGAAGGCGGGCATTGTCACCACCGGAAACGAGGTGTTCTACGGCCGCATCGAGGACACGTTCACGCCGGTGGTGGTGGAAAAGCTGAAAACCTACGGGATTGAGGCCGGCTTTTTTGAGCGCTCGGACGATTCGAAGGAGAACATCGTTCGCTCCATTGATTCGGTGCGCGCCCAGGGCGCGGAGCTTGTGATCTGCACCGGCGGCATGAGCGTGGACCCGGACGATCGGACGCCCGCCGCCATCCGCATGAGCGGCGCGAAAATCGTGACGTATGGCGCGCCCGTGCTGCCCGGCGCGATGTTCCTGTTGGGCTATTATGACGATGGAACGCCTGCGATGGGGCTCCCGGCCTGCGTGATGTACGCCGACGCGACGATCTTTGACATCATCCTGCCGCGCATCGCGGCAGGGCTTCGGGTTGAAAAGAGCGACATCGCGCGTCTGGGGCCGGGCGGGCTGTGCTTGAACTGCAAGCCCTGCCGCTACCCCAACTGCAGTTTTGGCAAATTCGCCTGAGGAGGCGCGAAATGTACAGGGCAATCGTTTTGACCGTCAGCGACCGCTGCGCCCGGGGCGAGCGATCGGACGAATCCGGCCCGGCCGTCCGGGAGATCCTGGAAGCGGCCGGCTTTGACGTTTTCCGCATGTTGATCGTGCCCGACGAGCGGTCTCAGATCGAGCGCGCGCTGATCGAGGGAGCGGA
>JAEVZE010000011.1 GCA_023392395.1 Bacillota bacterium | reverse complement strand
CCCTCCGAAGGAGGAATCTTTATGCAATCCCATCAGGAGCAGGACTACACCAAGCGCCTGGACGCCGGGCTGTGGTTTCGGGTGCTGGGCTACATCAAGCCCTTCCACCCCTACCTGTACGGCATCATCGTGCTGATGATCGTTTGCGCTGCGATGGACGTGATCTTCCCGCTATTAACCCGGGAGGCCATCGACGTGTTCATCGCAGGCGGAACGACGGAAGGCCTGGGCTGGTTCATCGCCCGGTACGTGATCGTCATGCTCGTGCAGACCGCGGCGATCGCCGGGTTCATCTTTCTGTGCGGCCGGGTGGAGGCGGGCGTCTGCCACCGGATTCGCAAGCTGGGCTTCCAACGCCTGCAGGAGCTGTCCTTTTCCTATTATGACAAGACGCCCATCGGGTACATCCTGTCCCGCATGACGTCGGACACCCAGCGGCTGGGCGACACCATCGGCTGGAGTCTGATCGACCTGGTGTGGGGCACTGGCTTCATCATCCTGTCGGTGATCGTGATGCTGACCATCAACCTGACGCTGTCGCTGGCGCTCCTTGTGGTGCTGCCCGTCATCGCGGTGCTGGCGGTCTACTTCCAGAAGCGGATCCTGACCAGCTACCGAGAGGTGCGCAAGACCAACTCCCGCATCACCGGCGCGTTCAACGAGGGCATCGCGGGCGCCAAGACCACGAAAACACTGGTCCGCGAGGACGCCAACACGGAGGAATTCGTGCAACTCACCCACACCATGCGCACCTGCTCGGTGCGCGCGGCGGTCCTCTCCGCGCTGTTCATGCCGCTGGTGATGTCCCTGGGCTCGGTAGCCGCGGCCTACGCGCTGTGGCGCGGCGGATATGAGGTGTTTGCAGGGATCACCAGCTTCGGCACGCTGACGCTGTTCATGAACTACTCGGTGCAGATCTTTGAGCCGATCACCAACATCGCGCGCGTGTTCGCGGACCTGCAGTCTTCGCAGGCGGCGGCGGAGCGGGTGGTGTCACTGCTCGAATCCAAGCCGGACATCCAGGACGCTAAGGGCGTGGAGGCGGTCTACGGCGACAACTTCCATCCACAGACGGAAAACTGGCCGGGCCTCAAAGGCGACATCGCGTTTGAGCACGTGTCCTTCCAGTACGGCGGCGGCGAGAAGGTGCTGGACGACTTCAGCCTGAACGTCCGGGCGGGCCAGACCATCGCGCTGGTGGGAGAGACCGGCAGCGGCAAGTCCACCATCGTCAACCTGGTGTGCCGCTTCTACGAACCCACCTCCGGTCGCATCCTGATCGACGGCGTGGACTACCGCGAACGCTCTCAGCTGTGGCTCGAGTCCCACCTGGGGTACGTGCTGCAGCAGCCGCACCTGTTCTCCGGCACCATCCGCGAGAACATCCGCTACGGGAGGCTTTCTGCCACCGACGAGGAAGTAGAGCAAGCCGCCCGCATGGTGGACGCCGAAGGCTTCATCCTGAAGTTTGAAAAGGGCTACGACACCGACGTGGGCGAGGGCGGCGGCAGGCTGTCCACCGGGCAGAAGCAGCTGATCTCCTTTGCGCGGGCGCTGATTTCAAACCCGGCGATCTTCGTATTGGACGAGGCCACCTCCTCCGTCGACACCGAGACCGAGCAGCGCATCCAGAAGGCTATCTCCACCGCGCTCAAGGGCCGCACCAGCTTCATCATCGCCCACCGGCTGTCCACCATCCGGGGCGCCGACCGCATCCTGGTCATCCAGGACGGGCGCGTGCTGGAACAGGGCACCCACCGCGAGCTGATCGCGCATCGCGGCCATTATTACAACCTCTACGTCAACCAGTTCCGCGAGGAGCGCGAACAGGCGCTGCTGGGCCACGGGTTGGCGGAGTAAACCTTGCGGATGAAATTCGCACGGCGACTTTCATCCGCATATGCAGACCCTGCAGGCCTCCGGGCTTGCGGCCGGGCCTGCATACGATAAAGAATGGGCAACCTCCGGCCGCGCATGTCGCCCTCCGGTTGCCGCAATTCCATTGGGGCTTCGGCCCCAAACCCATAAGGGACCGAGCGCAAGTAAGGGCATCTCCTTTGGGAGATGCCCTTTCATCTTGACAGAACATGGATTCATGATACACTGCACACAATGACACCTATCGAAAGGAAAGAAAACCATGGAATGCGTCGTCAGAGGTCTGTCCGTCTATTATGAGTCCATTGGCCGGGGAACGCCCGTCCTGATTCTGCACGGCTATCATGTCGATCACCGAATCATGTCCGGCAGCATGGAGCCGGTGTTTGAAGGCGTCGAGGGGTTCCGGCGCATCTACGTCGATCTGCCGGGAATGGGACAGACGAAGAGCGCGGAATGGATCGTCAACGCGGATGCCCTGCTGGAATTGCTGCTCTCCTTCATCGAGCAGGTGATGCCCGGCGAGCGCTTTCTCGTGGCCGGGGAATCCTACGGCGGGTATCTGGCGCGGGGAATCATCCACCACCTGGGCTGCCGTGTTGCGGGGCTGTTCCTTCTGTGCCCAGCCATCGTCACCGACTACGAGAAGCGCTCGCTGCCCGCGCACGCGGTGATGAAAAAGGACGACGTGTTTCTCGCTTCGCTCTCCCCGGAGGACGCGGAAAGCTTCACGGAGATCAACGTTGTCCAGACGGAGGAAGTCTGGCGGCGCTTCCGCGATGAGATCCTGTGCGGCATCAAGGTAGCCGATATACCATTTCTTGAATGGTACCGGAAGAACGGGTACGCCTTCAGCTTCGACGTGGACGCGCTGGACGCGCCCTACCTCGGCCCCACCCTGTTCCTTCTGGGCCGCCAGGATTCGACCGTCGGCTACCGGGACGACTGGTCCATTCTGGAATCGTACCCCAGGGCCTCGTTTGTCGTACTGGACCGCGCCGGGCACAACCTGCAGATTGAGCAGCCCGCGCTGTTCCACGCGCTGGTAAAGGAGTGGCTGGAACGAGTGGCAGAAGCCGCAAACCAATGATCCTTCATTCTCTGGAAATCCACCGCATTTCATAAAATCCGGCCAGTTCAGGGGCCGCATACAAACAACGGAGCCGCTCATACGAGCGGCTCGGACCATCAACAAAGCCCCGGAGGGATTCCATCATTTCCGGCGACCTGCGCGCCGGAAATGCGTTTGTTCTCCCAGTGCGCACATTGGGAGAACAAACAATACCATCAGTCAGTGTGCCGCCCGGAAATCTCGCGGGATTTCAGGCGCACGCAGTTTCTCCCTTACGCATCGAAAAAACCGAACGGTTTTTCGATGCTCAGAGCCGCTCTTGCGAGCGGCTCTGAATTGCTTTTCTTGTTTTACTCGACGACCTTGGTGACGACGCCGGAACCCACCGTGCGGCCGCCCTCGCGGATTGCGAAGCGGAGTCCCTCTTCGCACGCGATCGGCGTGATCAGCGTGATCTCCATCACGATGTTGTCGCC
>JAEVZE010000054.1 GCA_023392395.1 Bacillota bacterium | reverse complement strand
CCCGTATTTCGCTCATGTATCCTCACCCGGGCCCATCATATCATATCCGGTGCCCGTTCACAATCCCGATTCGACGGCAATCCCGCTTTAAATTCGCGTACAAGCCGCAGCATTTCGGCGGCGTCGTCCGCCTGATCGCCCGCCGATTCGCAGATGATCACCGGTTCCAGCCCCATCTCCACCAGTACCGGCGCGAGATGTCGGAAGTCCGGCCCGTAGCCGGGATCTGAAAAGTTCATGTGCCGCTTTTCGCCCTTGGGACCGAACTCGATGCGGCTGAAGTGGGCGTGGAAGCGCTTTGCCCGCTCAAAGCCCAGCGCATCCACCATTTTTTGGAGCGCCGCGCGGAAATCCGCCTCAGAGTTCAGCGTACCCAGCCCGATCACATGTAAATGGCCGAAGTCCAGCGCCGGAATCAGGCGCTCGTCTCCCAGGCACAGGGAGAGCACTTCGTCCAGCGTACCCAGTTGGCTCGGGCGGCCCATCGTCTCCGGGCAGAGCGCGATGGCGGAAAGACCCTCCCCGTCCAGCGCTTCATGGGCTTCCGCAATGGTCGCGCGCGCCAGTTCGAAGGCCTCTTCGCGGTCCAGGCGTCCGGGCGTGCCCACGTGGAACACCACCCGGTCCCCGCCCAGCCAGCTGGCCGCCCGCGCGGCCTGCAGCAGGTATTCAATGCTCTTTTTCCGGCGCTCAGGTTCGGGGCTGGCGCAGTTGATGAAGTAGGGCGCGTGCACAGACATCCGGATACTGTAATTGGATGCCTCCTGGCCGATGGCTTGGGCGGTCTCCCTGGACAGGCGCACGCCGCGGCCCATCGGGTACTCAAAGGCGGTGAGACCCATCTCGTGCAGCCAGGGAAACGCCTGCAGGCTTTGCTTGAATCCTTCGTCGTAAAACCGGCGGCTGTTGCCGGCGGGGCCGAATTGCATCAGGGTTTCCTTTCCGGGGGCGCATTCAGCGCGTCCCTGAGTTTTTCAATGGCGCGCTTTTCGATGCGCGAAACGTAACTGCGGGAGATGCCTAGCGCATCCGCCACCTCGTGCTGCGGCCGGGCAATGCCGTCCATCAGGCCGTAGCGTAGCAGGATCACACGTCGTTCGCGCTCGTCCAGCGCGGTGGCCAGCAGCCTCAGCGCCCTGGCCGACTCGATGCGCAGTTCCGCCTTGCGGGGTACGTCGTCCGCGTCGCAGCCCAGAATGTCCACCAGCATGATCTCGTTGCCCTCGCGGTCCGCGCCGATGGGCTCGGACAGCGACAGCGTTGACCGGTTCTTCTTGTTGCTTCGCAGCGCCATCAGGATCTCGTTTTCGACGCAGCGCGACGCATACGCGGTCAGCCTTCCAGCCTCAGGCCTGAAGGAGGACACCGCCTTGATCAGCCCGATGGAGCCAATGGACACCAGATCCTCCTGTTCGAGCCCGGCGCGGACGTACTTCTTGGCGATGTGCGCCACCAGCCTCAAGTTGTGCTTGATCAGCTTCTGGGCTGCCGCTTCGTCCCCTGATAGCATGTCCGAAACCGCCTTGGCTTCTTCCTGCGCGCTCAAGGGCCTGGGGAAGGAGGGGCGGTCGGACACGTGCAGAATGAGGACCAGCGCGCTGTCGTAGAGTGCCGCCAGCGCCTCCAGCATGAAAAGCATAGGGCGTCCCTCCGATCAGAAAGACTGCCCTATCATGCTATGCCGTTCGGCTGCCCCGTGCTACCTGTTGGGCTGAAAATCCACAAAGCGCATTTTAATCGGATCGCGGAACTCGGTCGGAACGTTTCTTCAAATCGTTCCCGGCGACCTGCACAACGAGGCTGGAACACATTTCCCCAGCCAGCGCGAACACTGGTTGGGGAAACAATCCTTTGTGTCAGCGAGCCGCCCTGAAAGAACGCGGAAATACAAGCTCATGCGGATCTTTTCGAGCCCCAAAGCCGCTTGCGGATTATTATGCCTGCGAAATCAGCCCGCGTTGTTCTTCTTGTCGTACGCTTCCCACAGCGGCCTGTATTTGGACACATTGTCCTGCTGCTCTTCCTTGGTCTTGGCGTACACGATCTCACCCTTGGACGGATCGCCCGCGCAGAAGTAGATGTACCCTTCCGCGATGTACTCCATATCGGGGTATAGGGCCGCGGTTAGCGCCGCCTTGGAGGGGCTGCAGATCGGTCCCACCGGCAGGCCGTCCCGGTTGTAGGTGTTGTAGCCGTTTACGGAGGAGAGCTCCTCGCTGGACAGGATCATCCGCTTGACGCCCAGCGGGTAGGCCACCGTCACATCGCTGTCCAGCCGCATGCCTTGGTTCAGGCGGTTGTGGAACACCGCGGAGACGCGGGCGTAGTCTTCCTTCTTGCTGGCTTCTTTTTCGATCAGCGAGGCCAGAATGATCGTCTGGTCGTGGGTGAGCTTGCTCTCGTAGAGCACCTGGTCGATCACGTTGCCTTCTTCGTCATAGACCGTTTCGGTGGCGGGCTCGGTGTTGAACACGCCGTCGGTAACGGCCTCGGTCTGCTTGAGCAGCGTGCGGATTAGTGCCTCGGCGGTGCTGCTTGCGTAAACTCGGTAGGTGTCGGGCGCCAGATACCCTTCCAGCGCGTACTTGCGCTCACTGAGGGTGCCGGAATTCACGGCGTCCTGCACCTCGCGGAAGTCGTTTTTAAACAAATCCGCGTTGTTGCACAGGGACAGGAACTCCTTGGTGTCCGGAAGCGCGCCCTGCTTGAGCAGGTAGGCTGCGATGTCTTCCACCGTCCAGCCGGGGATGATCGTGATCGTCCGCTCGGTGGTTGCCGTGCCGGAGGTCAGCACCGAGACAATCTGGTTGACATCCATGCTGGCCGACAGCGGATAGCTGCCGTACTGGATCTTGGAGGTCAGCCCCTGGAACTGAATGATGTACTTGAAGATGCCCTTGTTGCGGATCAGCTTCTGATTGAAGAGATTGCCGCCGATGGTGGTAATGGAAGAGCCCTTCTCGATGACGAACTCGCGAACGATGGTATCCTGGGGGTTGACAGGCATGAAGAACTGGCTGTACACGAACTGCCAGCCGCTGGCCACGATGCCCAGCACCACGATCAGGCTGCACAAAAAGACCAGAACCGGCCTTAAAAGGTGCCACAGCCAGGAATACCAGTAAAAGCCGTACTCGCGGTCGCGGTGCAGCGTCTTCTGGTTATATGTCGACGCCGAAACGCCGCTTCTGGGCCGTCGGGACGAGTAAAGGCGGTCTCTTGCCATTTGCGAACCTCCAAATTTGATTTGACGCGCCCGCAGCCAGCGCGGCGGCAAATCCATCTTCCCGGTAAAGGGCAATAGCCCCTGCGTGCCTCCCGGGAATCTCATCATTCCCGGCGACCTGTGCGTCGGGAATGTGTTTCCATAACCAGTGCGCACACTGGTTATGGAAACAATACCGCATGTCAGCGGGCCGCCCGGAAATGCCGCAGCATTTCAGGGCCGCGCAGAGTTTCCTTCGCGTTGAAAGACCAGAAGGGGATTTCAACGCCAGGGCTTTAACCCTGAATCAGCATATCCAAATCGATCCCCGCCACGTCCGCCAGGATCTTGTAGATGTCTGCCAGCATCTTCTGAAAGCGGAATTCCGCCATCAGGTAGTCGCGCGCTTCCTGATTGTACTGGAGCAGCGCGCCGATCTGCTGCATGCGCTGGAAGTCGGTTTCATTCATGGTCTGGCCGGCGGCCATCGTAGCCTGCAGACGGTACTGCAGGCGCTTGTATTCATCCAGCAGCGCCTTGTTGGTGCCGTCTGCGTAGGCCGGTTCCCGCAGGCGCTCGTACTCTTTAAACTCTTCGCTGTCGCGCATGGCCCTTGCCAGCACGTGCGCCTGATCGTAGACGTTCATGGTTCACACCCCTAACTCTGGATAGTAGACGATGGCAACCGGAATTTGGTTCACTGGCCGCTTGGCCGGAGCGCCCCCGCGAAATCTTTAGGAGGTATGGAGGGCCGAAGCCCTCCATACCTTGATCATTTGCACCGGCTTCGGCCCAGTTCCCACTGCAATCGCTTACGCCGCCGGCGGAAGCGATTGCCTATACATCAGGTGTCCACGATGATCGGCAGGATCATTGGGCTGCGCTTGATGCTCTGGTATACATACCGGGACACCGCGTCGCGCAGGTCGTTCTTGACCCGGTTCCAGTCGCTGGGGTCGATGCGGCCGAAATCGGCCAGCACCGCCTTGGCGGCGTCGCGGGCGCCCTGCATCAGTTCGTCCGACTCGCGCACGTACACGAAGCCGCGGCTGATGACGTCGGGCCCGGAGATGACGGTGCCGCTGTTGCGGTCGATGGCCATGAC
>JAEVZE010000045.1 GCA_023392395.1 Bacillota bacterium | reverse complement strand
CTTGGGGAGGACGATCTGGAGAGGCTGACACAGGCGCTCGAGTGCCTGAAGGACTTTTTTGAACAATACGCCGCGAAGGGATGAAAATAGGATGCACATCGTCGTCGACAGCACCTGCGACATGACGCTGGAGGAGGCCAGGTCGCTGGGCGTCAGCGTACTGGTTTTAAAGGTATTTTTTGGACAGGAGGGCTTCCGGGACAAGATCGACCTGACCGGGGAGCAGTTCTTTGAAAAATTAAAGGCTTCGGATCAGATGCCCACCACCACCATGGTCACGCCGGAGGACTTTTTGGCGGAGTTCCAGCGGCATCCGAACGAGGAAATTCTGGTGATCACGATTTCGCAGCTTTTGAGCGGCACCTGTCAGGCGGCCTGGGTGGCCAAGGCGGAGTCTGGGCGGCAGGACATCTACGTGCTGGACAGCGGCTCGGCGACCATCGGCCACCTGATCCTGACGCGGGAGGCCGTGCGCCTTCGGGATGAGGGCAAATCCTTCCGCGAAATCTGCCAGACACTGGAGAAGATCAAGCCTCGGCTTCGCATCTACGCGGTGATCGACACGCTGAAATATCTGGTCAAGGGAGGACGCCTATCTGGCGCTGCGGGCGCGCTGGGCACGATCCTTTCGCTGAAGCCGATCATCTCGGTTCGGGATGGGACGGTGACCAGCCTCGACAAGGCGCGCGGTTCCCGCGCCGCCATTCGCAGGCTCTCCCAGTTGGTCGCGCAGGAGCCGGTGGACCGGAAGCTTCCCGTGGCCTACGCCCACGCGGGCGATCTGGAGACGCTTCAGGAACTGTCCCGCGCGCTGGGCGTCGAAGCCCCCGCCTGCTGGCTGGGCAGCGTGGTCGGCGCGCACGCGGGCCCCGGCGCGGTGGCGGTGGCCTATTACGCGGCCAAGCGTTAGCCCGTCTTTAGCAGTGCTTACGCATGAGTTAAGAATTCATGCGTAAGCAAAGGGGATAGGGTCGGCTTCCTAAAATTTCTCTGGAAATTTTCGGGTGGAACCCGACTGGTGGAAATGATTCCCCGTCGAGCGGGCAAGCTCGCTCTTGGGGGGGAATGCCAAAGCACCGGCAAAGCCAGTGCTTTGGATCAACATGGAGGGCTCAGGCCCTCCATGCCTCCCAGGGGTTCACACATCCGTACCGCATGCGTAAGCCCTGTATCTTTAGGCGGCGGGACGCTTGAACAGCACCGCGCTCTGCGTATCGATGCGCTCCATGCCGTTGGCCTTTGCGTAGTCCAGCAGCGCCTGGTTCAGCTTTTCCGGGCCCACGTTGTCCTCCGGCAAATCCCAGGCGTAGCCTCTGGGGTCATATTCCGGGCGCAGTGAGACGATCAGGTCCGGCCGCTTCTCCGGGTACAATCTCATGTATTCGGGCATCCATTCCTCGTTGAAGCGGAGCCGCCAGGTCGTCGGCGCGCCGCAGCGCATGGAGCTGATCATGTAGGCCCAGGGCGCAAGCCGGGTGATGATCACGTTGCCCTCACCCGAAGCGTACTGCTTGATCGTGTCGTAGACCGCCTGATACTGGGCGGCTTCGGCGGGCGACGCCGTCAGCCCTGCGTCCGGGCCGACCGTGATGTGCGCCGCGTTCTTGTCGGGGGCGTCCGGGTGCACCAGCGGCGCCATGCGCATGTAGAGCGTCACCGAGACCGTGAGCGCCAGCGCCAGCGCCACAAGGGCGGTCGCGGCCCGGTATAGCCTCCGGGGTTCAGGCGCTTCCAGTCTGTCAAGGGCGTCCCATACCAGGCAGCAGGACGCCACCGCGGAGGCGGAAAGCCCCGAGGAGACCGCCCGGAAGCCGGTGTTGGAGGATAGATACACCGCCACCGAGAACACAAAGCCCGGCAGGAACACGCCAAAGAACATCGCCTTGTCCGGTTTTTCGGTCATCATAAAGCCCTGCAGCCCAATGAGCGCCAGCGCGTACAGCGCCGCGCATTCGTAATCAAGGCCCATAATGATCTGCCAGCAGCAGGCAAGCGCGCCCGCAAGCAGCAGCCACCGCCCTTCAACGCCTCCGATCGCCTTTTTCATCAGGCGCTTGATCAGAATATATCCGTCCAGCGCAATGCTGGGAATCAGCGAAGGGCCGAACACCCAGAACACCCAGCGGACGTAGTCGTAAGCCTTGCGCAGCGGAGATTTGGAGATGTGCTCTGGGTCGTGGAGTACGTACTTGAGGCAATTGATCAGTTCCGCAGGACTTCCACCGCGCAAAAGGAACATAAGGTACGGGATCGCCACGACCACGATGCCCAGCGTGAAAAACAGCGTAAAGGACCGCCACCGCTTGCCCGCGCGCGGGAACAGCAGCAGTACGAGCCCCATGAAGTACAATACGGCCAAGTACGGGTAGCTGGCCGCGGCCACCGCGTAGGCCGCGCCGCATGCGAAAGGCAGAAGCCGCCTGCCGCGCCCGCCCGCGTACAGGTACAGACCCGTGGCCGAGAGCAGCAGAAAGTTGGTCGCCAGCGTGTTGTAGGAGAACGCGCCCAGGTATCCCACCGCGTAGAACAGGGTGATGAGTACGCCCGCCAGCACCGGCCATACGCCTTTGCGGGGGTAGAGCGCCCGGTATACGGCCATCGCAAGGCCTGTGGAGAAGATCGCGTAGGCGATCCGGAAGGTGAGAATGACCCCGTCGGATGAGCCGTGGAGCCAGACGTACAGCGCGTAGAAGGGCATCAGAAACACGGTGAACCACTGGGTGGGGTGCCACTCGTGGGCGATCATTAGGTCGCCCCGGAGGAACCTGTCCGCCATCGCGAAGTAATTTGTCTCGTCGCCCCAACTGAACCCGATGAAGCTCCGGATCAGCACCATCAGCCCGCACAGGGCGATCACGATGTAGCCGACGGTAGTGCGCCGGGACGGCTCTTTTCGCATAGGTACTCCGTTCATATCCTTCATCCTTCTTACGCCGGCTTCTTGCCCGCGCCTTCCTGATCCCGGAAAAACAGCACCAGCGTGCCCAGGTTTTCGCGCAGCTCGAACGGCCTAAGGCGCACGGCCTCGAAAAACGCGCGCCGCGCCTTCTGGCGATCGCCCGCGCGGAGGTAGTGGGAAACCAGCTTGATCAGCCGAGCGCTCCGGGCATGGGGATGCGTAGAAAGGTAATCCCGGTGGATTTCGTCCAGCCGCTCCAGGCCTTGAATCCGATTGGACACGTTCGTGGAGATGCGCTGGCCGCCGCTTTCGTGATAGAGAACCAGCGGTTCCTCCACAAAGTCCACCGCGTACTTTTGCGCGATGCGCAGCCACATCTCGTAGTCCTGGGCGGACTTCATCTGAACGTCAAACGGCCCGCATTCGTCAAAACACGCCTTCCGGATCAGCGGAAAGGAGGTGGAGCCGATGAAGTTTTCAAGGATCAGCTTGTCAAACACCATGCCGCGCGCGCATCGCACGCTTCGCACCTGCCGGACGCCTGTGGAATCGTTCACGGTGATGGAGCCGCAGCCCACCAGTCCGCAGGCTTCGCCCGCCTCGCGGAGCTTTGCAA
>JAEVZE010000373.1 GCA_023392395.1 Bacillota bacterium | reverse complement strand
GGTTTGTGTGGCCTTCCCCGGCGGTGGCGCTGGTGGGCGCGCTGCTGCTTCCCATCGCGATCAAAGCGGGTCTGCCCAACATCTGGTGCGCGGTCGCGATGAACATCTTCGGCCATGGCGTCGGCCTTTCCGGCGACTTTGTGATCCAGGGCGCGCCGGGCATCACCGCCAGGGCCGCCGGGCTTGACACCATGAGCGTCATGGTGGCCAGCATTCCATTGTGGGCCACGATGTCTGTTGTCACCATCCTGGTCAGCTGGCTTCTGTTCGTCCGGGAAAACAGGGCGCGAGCCGCCGCGGACAACGCGGTTCCCGATGATGTCGGCGCGGAAGCGATGTTGGGCGTGGAGGAACGCGTATATACTCCGTTTGCCAAGATGATCGCCGTGCTGACGCCCCTCCTGTTTGCCACAGACGTGATCCTGATGCTGGCGCTGGGCCTCAAGGGCGGTGACGCCACGGCGCTGGTCGGCGGCACTGCCATACTGATTTTGAGCCTCGTGACCATATTCCGCGGCAACTTCTTTCAGTCGTTGGAAACGATCGCGGACAATGTCAAGGACGGTTTTCAGTTCGCTATCAAGATCTTCGCGCCTGTCGTCGTGATGGCAGGTTTCTTCTTCATGGGAAGCGGCGATGTGGCCGCGAAAGTGCTGGGGGAGGGCGCGCCCAGCATCCTGAACGACTTTGGTTTGTATCTATCCCAGCGGGTACACTTGGACGGCGGCCTGGTGGCGGTCGTCCAATCGCTGGTGGGCATCGTGACGGGCCTGGACGGCTCGGGGTTTTCGGGGCTGCCCCTCCTGGGCTCGCTGGCGCGTACCTTCTCCACCGCCACGGGAGCCAACGCTGCCACGCTGGCAGCGCTGGGTCAGATTACGACCATCTGGGTCGACGGCGGTACAATCATCCCCTGGGCGGTCATCCCGGTTGCGGCCATCTGCAACGTGAAGCCGGGCGATCTAGCCCGGAAGAACCTGATCCCGGTGGCTTCGGGGCTGTTGGCGATGTTGATTGTCGCTATCTTTCTGGTGTAGCGGCCTGATACCACGCGAAAAGATCCGCTGCGACGACGAAAGAAATTAAAGCGCCCCCCTTGCGGAGGGGGCGCTCAGACCATCAACAAAGCCCCGAAGGGCTTCCATCATTTCCGGCGACCAGTGCGCCGGAAATGCGTTTGTACTCCCAATGCGCACATTGGGAGTACAAACATTACCTTAAGTCAGTGCGCCGCCCGGAAATCTCGCGGGATTTCAGGTGCACGCAGTTTTTTCTTTCGCGTCAAAAAACCTGCGAGGGCTTTTTGACGCACTAAAGCGCCCCCGCCGCAAGGCGGGGGCGCTGAAAGATGCCTTCAGAGGTTTATGCGTTGGTCGGCTCCAGCAAGCCGTATCCGCCATCCTCCCGGCGGTACACGACACTGTAGGTGCCGGTTTCCTCGTTCAGGAACAGGTGGAAGCTGTGGCCAAGCATCTCCATCTGAGTGATGGCGTCCTCCACGTTCGTGGGCTTGACGTTGAAGCGCTTGACGCGAACCACCTTGTGGGCCTCGGGCGCCTCGTTCGGTTCGGCGGTTTCGGGCGTTTCGACCTCGAAGGCGCCGGCGCGGAGCCGTTTTTCAATCTTGGTACGGTGGCGGTGGATCTGGCGGACGATCTTGTCCATCACCTTGTCGAGGCAGGCGTTCATCTCAGTGCCGGTCTCCTCGGCGCGGAGGATCGTTCCGGTCAGAAGGATCGTGATCTCGGCGGCGTTACGGCTGCCGTGCTCCTGGGACAAACGGACCTGAACCTCGGAATCGTCACGCAGATACTTGTCCAGCTTGCCGACTTTTTTTTCAATTTTGGCGCGCCATCCGTCGGAAATATCCAAGTTTCGTCCTGTAATGGAAATACGCATGGCCCATACCTCCTGCAACATTTACTTCTTTGGACGGGGTGCGGGGAGAAGAATCGCCCATGGGCACCGCCTCCTTCGGGGGTAATGATGAGTATATTCTATATGGACCGAAAAAACTCCTTCCGAACATGAATTTTTGGTTACGGATTTTGCAGAAGGGACGCTGCGGCCTCGTCCAGCATCAGCTGGGCGTTTTGGTGGAAGCGCAGGATGGATGCAGGGCTGTCCGGCGACACCGGGCCCAGCGCCGCGCGGGCGACCGCCTCCGCCTTGTCTTGGCCGATGGCGATCAAAAGCACCCGCTTGGCCTCCATGATGCCGCCGATGCCAAGGCTGATGGCCTCCCTGGGCATCTCCTCGGGATCGTCAAACCAGCGGGCGTTGGCCTCCAGCGTGGAGGCGGTGAGCTGCACCACATGGGTGCCCCAGGTGTAGTCCGCCGCCGGCTCGTTGAAGCCGATGTGGCCGTTGCGACCGATGCCCAGAAGCTGCAGGTCAATGCCTCCCGCCGCTTCGATCATCCGGTCGTAGGCGCGGGCATTGTCTTCGGCGTTGCCCAGCCCCGAGGGCACGTGGGTGTTCTTGGAATCGATCGGGATGTGCTGGAACAGCTGCTCGTCCATGAACCGGCGGTAGGCGCGGGGG
>JAEVZE010000273.1 GCA_023392395.1 Bacillota bacterium | reverse complement strand
CTGACCGGATCTGTCAAGTAGACCTCGCAAAAGATCACAAACAGGCAAGCCAAGACCGATAGAGCCAGAGTCAGGTATTGCAGCTTCAAGGGCACGTCAAAACGTTCGCCGCAAGCGCCGCAGCGCTGCGTTTCAAACAGGTCCCAGAACGAGAACTTCCAGTAGCCGCGGGGCTTCATGTGTTCGCACATCGTCATCGCCTCCGCGCCCATTGTACCCGGCCTTGCTACGTTCGTCAACGCCGATTTTGACGGCTGCAATCGGCGTTTTTGACGTTCAACTTGACGCACCGCTTTAGCGCGGGTACAATACTCATACAGGAATCCGGCGCGGGCTAGTACCGCTCGGGGTTTCCGGCACACCATCAGCCTGTCGCAATGGTGCGATTGGCCCAGAGGCGGGCAGGCAAATGCGCCACCGGCGCTGCCCTGACGCGACATTACAAAGGAAAGAGGGCAATGTCCATGCACCCCAATCTGGAGGCGGTCGCGCAGGTGATTCCCAGCCTGCAGCAGATGCTGGGGCCCAGGTACGAAGTCATCCTGCACGATTTGAGCCATGTGGAGAGCTCCATCGTGATGCTGGAGGGCGACGTGACCCACCGCAAGATCGGCGGTCCTGCCACCAACTACCTTCTGAAGCTGCTACGGGAGGGCGGCGACAGGGCGGACAACAGCGTCAACTACAAGACTGTGCTGCCCGACGGGCGCATGCTGCGCTCGTCCACCATCTTCATCCGCGACGAGGCGGGCAAGATCGTGGGGTCGCTGTGCCTCAATCAGGACCTGACCGACTTCATCGTCGCCCGGAATCTCATGGAGGAGGGCACCTCCTTCGGCCCGCCGGACGTGGAGCCGCCCAAGGAGACCTTTGCGCAGGACATCAGCGAGGTCATGGAATCCGTGGTGGACACGGAGGTGTCGCTGTTCCAGAAGCCCGTGGCCTACATGCAGAAAGAAGATAAGCTGGGCATCGTGGCCAGGCTCGAGCAGAAGGGCATCTTCGCGGTTAAAAACGCCGTGGAGTATGTGGCGGAGTGCCTGGGGGTCAGCAATTTCACCGTCTACAATTATTTAAAGGAAGTGCGTGGCAAAAACCGGTGAGCCGACCTAATCTTAATAATTGGGACATGCGAGGCGCAAAAGCGCCGCGCGTGTCCCATTGCTTTTGGGCCTTCCGGGCCGCCTGTCATCGCATTTCTTTGTTTCTGCGTGAGAATCTGTGGTATATTACTGTATGAAAAGGCCGGTGCGCCGACCGCATCAAGCGTAGGGAGGGTACTCGATCATGCCGAATTTTGCCAATCCGTTTCAGGGCAACGTGAACCGTAAGCTGACCAAAGAAGAACTGATTCAGGCGGTGCGCCTGGATATCGCGGGCGAGCTGGAGGCGATCTACCTCTACGATGCCCATGTGCAGGCGACCGACGACGTGGTGGCCAAGAAGGTCATCGCGGACATCCGGGACGAGGAAAAGGCGCATGTCGGCGAACTGATGACGCTATTGAGGCATTTGGATCCCGCCGAGGCGGAGCATTTTGCGTCGGGTGAGGCGGAAGTCAAGGAGATGCTGGAGGAGCTGGGGCTTGCGCCCGCCTCCGCCTCCGGGGGTTCCGTTGGCAGCCTGGTTGACAAGTAAGGAGGAGCCTATGGATTTTCTTTCAAGGAACAGCGCTCCTTTTTCGGAGGAGCTTTGGGTCAGCGTCGATTCCGCCGTGGTGGATACGGCGAAGAAAGCGCTGGTGGGCAGGCGGTTTTTGAGCCTGTACGGCCCGCTGGGCGCGGGCGCGCTGAGCGTTCCGGTGGATGACCTGAACGCCAAGGTGTTTCAGGACGACGGCTCGATGGTGGTGACCACCGGCCGCGCGTTCCGGGAGATTCCGCTTCTGTACCAGGACTTCTCGCTGTCCTGGCGGGATCTTTCCTACAGCGAGGAAAATAAGCTGCCGGTGGATCTGACCGCCGCCGCGGCCGCCGCGGCCGTTGCTGCGAAAAACGAAGACAAGCTGATCTTCTTTGGCAACGACGCGCTGGGTTTTGCGGGCCTGTTCGGCGCGAAGGGCGCGGCGCACGTGAAGCGCGGCGACTGGACTCAGGGAGAAAACCCGTTTGCCGACGTGGCGAAAGCGGTGCAGAATCTAACGGACAAGGGCTTCTGGGGCCGCATGGCGCTGGTGGTCAGCCCCAACCTGTACGCGCAGATGGAGCGAATCCAGCCGGGTACCGGCAGGCTGGAACTGGAGCGCGTGTCCGGCCTTCTGGATGGCAGGGTGCTGCGCGCGAATGTACTTGGACCCGACAAGGCAATTCTGGTGGCGGCCGAGTCCCAGAACATGGACCTCGTGGTGGGGGTGGACTTCTCGGTTTCGTACCTTGAGCTCAAGGATCTGAATCACTCGCTTCGCATCGTGGAAACCGTGCTGCCTCGGATCAAGCGGGGCGACGCGATCGTCGTATTCGACTAAGGCGAAAACGCCTTCCCGGATGAACGGGGATTGGCAACTTGCCCGCATTGTGCTACAATGCGGGCAATCTTTCATAGTGAGGTACAAAGACGATGGACATCGCCGTGCGGAAATACTGCGTGGAGAACCTCGGGGAAATGGCGCGCATCTGGAATCAAGTGGTGGAGGACGGCGTCGCGTTCCCCCAGGAGAACGCGCTTTCCATTCCGGAGGCTTCAGGGTTCTTCGCCGCCCAGAGCTTTACCGGCGTCGCCTCGGCGGAGGGCAGGATTCTTGGACTCTACATCCTGCATCCCAACAACGTGGGGCGCTGCGGCCACATCGCAAACTGCAGCTACGCGGTGGACGAGGAGGCGCGGGGGATGGGGATTGGGGAAAAGCTGGTGCTACACTCGCTGGAAAAGGCAAGGGAACTGGGCTTCCGCATCATGCAGTTCAACGCGGTGGTCAAAACCAACCTGGGCGCGCTGCATCTGTATGAGCGGCTGGGTTTTCAGCGCCTGGGGGTAATCCCCGGCGGCTTCCGGATGGACGACAAATACGAGGACATCGTGCCGATGTTCCGCATACTATAACGGTACTACGGGCGCTCCGGCAGACG
>JAEVZE010000255.1 GCA_023392395.1 Bacillota bacterium | reverse complement strand
GTATAACGGTGGCCCAAAACGCGGGTTTCTGCTTCGGTGTACGCCGCGCGGTGGAGCTGGCGGAGAGCAAAGCGGCGCTCGGCCCGGTGGTGACGCTGGGGCCGATCATCCACAATTCCCAGGTGGTCCAGTCGCTTCACGACAAGGGCGTGAGTCCAGTGGACAGGCCGGAGGATGTGGAACCGGGCGGCGAGGTGATCGTCAGGTCCCACGGCGTAGGACTTGCCGAACTGGCGGAGCTTGAGGCGCGGGGAGCCACCGTCTGGGACGCTACCTGCCCCTTCGTCCAGCGCATCCACGAGATGGCCCATCAGGCTGCCTCCGAAGGCCGGGACGTCATCGTGGTGGGCGAAAAAGAGCATCCTGAAGTCCGGGGGATCTTGGGCTGGTCGCTGGACAGGGGACACGCGGTGCTGGATGAAGCCGAGATCCCGCAAGGGCCGCTCATTCGTCCGCTGGTGGTCGCGCAGACCACGCTGCCCAGGGAATGGTTTGAGCGCGTCGCAACGCGCATACTGGAAACTTCGCCGGACGCCGAGGTGCGGGATACCATCTGCACCGCGACGTCGCTTCGGCAGGCGGAGGCGGCGGAATTGGCCGCCCGGTCGGACGTGATGCTGGTGGTAGGAGGGCGCGAGAGCGCCAACACCAGGAAACTCTTCGAACTGTGCCGGAGCCTTTGCCCCAGAACCTATTTCATCGAGGATGCTTCGGCGCTCGAAGGGATCGTTTTCTCGCCCGGGGACCGGGTTGGAGTGACAGCCGGCGCCTCCACGCCGGATTGTACATTGAAGGAGGTTGTGACACGAATGGACGACATCGAGAAGAAGGATCAGGTGACCGAATCCAGCGAAGCCCCGAAATTGACAGAATCTGCGGCGCCTCAGGAGACCATGGAGCCCACCGAAGGCGATTTCCTGGCCGACGTTGAAAAGACGCTGGTTCAGTTGCGCCCCGGCCAAACCATCACGGGCACCGTGGTTCAGATCACCGAGGACGAGATTTGCGTCAACGTGGGCTACAAGGCGGACGGTCTGGTCAAAAGGTCGGACCTCTCCTCGACCGATGTCAAAATTGGCGACGAAATCGAGGTTGAAGTGGTCAAGGTCAACGATGGCGAGGGCAATGTGCTGCTCTCTCAGCGCAACATCGTCAACCGCAAAAACTGGGATGAAATCGTCGCCAAGTACGAGGCCAATGAGTTCGTCACCGGCGTGGGAAAGGAAGCCGTCAAGGGCGGCCTGATCTGCGACGTGGCGGGCGTTCGCGCCTTTGTGCCAGCCTCCCAGCTGTCCCAGCGCTTTGTCGAGCGCATCGAGGATTTCGTCGGCCAGAGCATGAAGCTCAAGATCGTCGAGGTGGACAAGGCCAAGAAGCGCATCGTCGCCTCCCGCAAGGCGGTGCTACAGGCCGAGGAAGCCGACAAGAAGAAGGAAATCTGGTCCACCCTCAATGTGGGCGATATGGTCAAGGGCGTCGTGCGCCGTCTGACCGACTTCGGTGCGTTCGTGGACATCGGCGGCGTGGACGGCCTGGTGCACGTGACCGACCTGAGCTGGGGCCGCGTCCGGCACCCCTCCGACGTGGTCTCGGTCAACCAGACCATCGAAGTGAAGATCCTGAGCCTCGACCCGGCCAAGGAACGCATCTCGCTGTCCTACAAGCAGACGCAGCCCCGCCCTTGGGAAGTGGCGTCCGAGAAGTATCCGGTGGGCTCGATCGTTTCGGGCAAGGTGGTTCGCATCACCACGTTCGGCGCGTTTGTGGAGCTTGAGCCGGGCCTGGACGGCCTGGTGCACATCTCTCAGTGCGCGCTCACCCGCATCGCCAAGGTGGAGGATGCCGTCAGCGTTGGCGATATGATCCGCGTCAAGGTGCTGGACGTCAACCCCGAAGCCCGCCGCATCAGCCTGTCCATCCGCGCCGTGCTGGAGGAGGAGGCCTTTGACGGCCTGAACGCCACCGCGCCCGACGAGGAGTTCGCCATCGCTGCCACCACCGTCCCCACCGAGGAGCCGTCCACGGACGAGGAAGCGTAAGGCGCATCTACGACACAAAGAGTTCAAGGCATCCGGCAAATTTGCCGGATGCCTTTCTGCAAATCAACAACACTGGCCCGAGCCGGGATGGGAAGGTGCGCATGGAGCAGCGCGAAATCCTGAATTACTGGTATGCCGATATCTATGAGCAGCGGCAAACGAGCGTGGAAGACGTCGCATGCCTTTTGTCTCTGGTCGGTGCGGAGCCGAAGCGCATCCTGGAGGTCGCTTGCGGAGGTGGCAGGATCTGCGTTCCACTGGCGCAGGCGGGGCACTCGGTCGTCGGGTTTGACATGGACGGAGCCATGCTCGAACGGGCGAGGCGCAAGGCCGGATTGACGAAAAACCTGACCCTCTACCAGGCGGACGCGCTCAATGAGGGTTGGGGTAAGGATTTTGACGTGGTGGTGCTGGCCGGGAATCTGCTGGTCAACATCGAAACCGACGGGGATTATCAACAGGCGCAGCGGCTCTTTACCCGGAAAGCGGCGGATTGCCTTGCAAAGGGCGGCATGATGTTTCTGGATTTCGACGTTCCCGATTGGCCCGATCAGTCCGAGGACGACCGGCACGAGTGGGTCTGCTTTGAAGGGATAGACGACCGGGGAACGTATGGAAAGTACGTCGTCATCAGCGGGGATTACAGCCGCAAGGCGCGCATCGACCGGAGTTTCAGAAGGTATGAAATCACCCCTGCGCAAGGGCAGCCATTCGTCGAGGAGCGTCAGGTGACAAAACATTTCCCAGTGCTTCAGCAGGTCATTGACTGGTGCCACGACGAGGGTTTTGAAGTGGAACAGTTGTTTCAAGATTATCAGAAGAACCCCGCCGGAACAGACGCGTCGCACGCGGTGGTCTGGGCGAGGAAAAACTGATTTTGCTGAAGGCAAAAACTTCCTTTGAAGGTCCTGAAATCTTGGCGTTTCCTCATCGCCCAGTGCCGGATGCGTCTGAAAGCTTGCCTTTACTTTTTACAATCTTTTTGTGCGGGGTCAAGGAGCATGATGCCCCTTGCGGGGGTCCGGGGGCAGCGCCCCCGGCGTTCCACCCGGCGACCCCCGCTATTCCTGCATATTGTCCGGAATTTTGCCCCGGTTTTTTCCAACGAAAGCGTACCCGCTTTGGTTGTGCGCCCGCGCCTCTTATGTTATAATAATGCATATGCATACACACCGAAAGGAGCATCCCTATGAACAATATCCCCGTCGTAAAACTGGGTATCGTTGCCGTCAGCCGCGACTGTTTCCCCATTGACCTCTCCCAGCAGCGCCGCGCGGCGGTTGTGGAAGCCTACCGCAAACTGGGTGGCGAGATCGTCGAGATCCAGACCACCGTGGAAAACGAGACCGACGCGCTTCTGGCGCTGGACGAACTGAAGGCCAACGCGGTCAACGCGATGGTCGTGTTCCTGGGCAACTTCGGCCCGGAGGGCCCGGAGACGCTGCTCGCCAAGGAGTTTGCGGGTCCGTCGATGTTCGCGGCGGCGGCCGAGGAGAACATTCCAGTCCTATCCAGCCGGCGTGGCGACGCCTACTGCGGCATGCTCAACGCCAGCTACAACCTGAAGCTGCGCGGCCTGACCAGCTACATTCCCGAGTACCCGGTGGGCGACGCGGACGCCGTCGCGAGGATGATCGCCGAATTCTTCCCGGTTGCCCGCGCGATCATCGGCGTGAAGAACCTCAAGATCATCTCCTTTGGTCCCCGCCCCTACGACTTCCTAGCCTGCAACGCGCCGATCGCGCCACTGTATAAGCTTGGCGTCACCGTGCAGGAGAACTCTGAGATGGACCTTCTGATCTCCTTTGAGAAGCACGCGGGTGATCCGCGCATCCAGGAAGTCGCCTTGGACATGGCTAACGAGCTGGGCGCGGGCAACAAGATGCCCTCTCTGTTGCCGAAGCTGGCGCAGTTTGAGATCACGCTGCTGGACTGGGCGAAGGACAATCTGGGCGCCTCCAAGTATGTGGCGTTTGCCAACAAGTGCTGGCCGGCGTTTGAGGCCAAGTTCGGCTTCGTGCCCTGCTACGTGAACTCCCGCCTGACCGCGATGGGCATCCCGGTGGCCTGCGAAGTGGACATCTACGGCGCTCTCTCCGAGTACATCGGCACCTGCGTGACCGGGGCGCCGGTAACGCTGCTGGACATCAACAACACCGTGCCCGCCGACATGTACAAGGCCGAGATCGACAAGAAGACTGCCTACGGGAGCCAGGAAGTCTTCATGGGCTTCCACTGCGGCAACACCCCCATCTGCCGCCTGACCAAGGGCGAGATGAAGTACCAGCTGATCATGAACCGTGGCATGGAGGGCGGCGCGGAGCCGGACATCACCCGCGGCACGCTGGAAGGAGACATCATCCCCGGCGCGATCACCTTCTACCGCCTGCAGGGCAACAAGGACAGCGTGCTGACGAGCTACATCGCCCAGGGCGAAGTGCTGCCGGTCGCCACCCAGTCCTTCGGCGGCATCGGCGTGTTCGCGATCCCGGAGATGGACCGCTTCTACCGCCACGTGCTGATCGCGGACGGTTACCCGCACCACGGCGCGGTGGCGTTCGGCCACGCGGGCAAGGCGCTGCATACGGTGATGACGCTGCTGGGCGTCGGCAAGGTCAACTTCAACCAGCCCAAGGGCATGCTCTATCCCACGGAGAATCCGTTCGCATAAACTCAGACGTTGAAAATCCGCCGGGCGGCTTTTCAACGCATAGGAAAAGTCTGCGGAAGCGTGAAATCCTGCGGGATTTCCGAGCGGCTCCCTGACAAAAAGAATTGTTTCCTCCACCATTGTGCGCGCTGGTGGAGGAAACACGTTCCCGACGCGCAGGTCGCCGGGAACGATTGCAAAGTACGACGGGGTTGTCGGCGGTTCTATTATCATGAATGGTGCAAAGGGGCGTCGGATTGTGACTTATAAGCATACGCTGTACGCAAGCTATCTGGGCTACGTCACGCAGGCGATCGTCAACAACCTGCCGCCTCTTTTGTTCATCGTATTCAGCCAGGATTTCGGCGTCTCGCTGGAAAAGATCGGGCTTCTGGTCGCGCTCAACTTCGGTGTACAGATCGTGGTCGACTGGGCCTGCGCCCACGTGCTGGACAAGATCGGCTACCGCCCGGCGGCGGTGGTCGCCCACGCGCTGTGCGCGCTGGGGCTGGCTCTCTTGGGCATTCTCCCGCGCGTGATGGACCCATACCTTGGCCTTGTCATCGCCACGGTGATCAACGCCATCGGCGGCGGCATGATCGAAGTCTTGATCAGCCCCATCGTGGAATCGCTGCCCGGCGACAAGAAAGCCGCGTCGATGAGCCTTTTGCACTCATTCTACTGTTGGGGGCAGACGGCGGTGGTGCTGCTGTCCACCCTGTATTTCACCACGGTTGGGCTTGCCGCGTGGTCGTGGCTGACGGCGGTGTGGGCGCTGGTGCCGCTGTTCAATATGTTCTTTTTCTTCAAGGTGCCGCTGTGCGCGCTGGTGGAAGACGGGGAGGGCCTGAGCCTGAAGGCGCTCTTCTCCCGCGGCGTGTTCTGGCTGATGCTGCTGCTCATGGTCTGCGCCGGCGCTTCGGAACAGGCGATGGCCCAGTGGGCCAGTTTGTTTGCGGAGATGGGCTTGGGCGTGTCCAAGACCATGGGCGACTTGCTGGGTCCCTGCGCGTTCGCGATCTTGATGGGCGGAGCTCGGGTCTTCTTCGGCTCCAAGGGCTCGCACCTGCCGCTGACCCGGATTCTGACAGGCTCGGCCGCGCTGTGCGTGGTCAGCTACCTTGTGGCGGTGTTCTCGCCGCTGCCGGTTCTGTCGCTGATGGGCTGCGCGCTGTGCGGCCTCAGCGTAGGCGCAATGTGGCCGGCGACGATCTCGCTATCCTCCCGTAGCTTCCCGCAGGGTGGCACCGCGATGTTTGCGATGCTGGCGCTGGCAGGCGACTTGGGCTGCTCCAGCGGCCCTGGTCTCGTGGGCGTGGTCTCCAGCCGCGTGCAGGAGGGCGCTCAGTGGACGCAGGCACTGTTTCAGGGCGGCGGACAGGCGGCGCTTAAGGCGGGGCTACTCCTGGCCATCGCCTTTCCGGTTCTGATGGTGCTGGGCGTGGGGCTCGTCAAGGCGGCCAAACGAAAGGGAGCAGTTTCTTGAACACAAAAACCCAAAACACGCTGGGCAAGCTGGCGCTCTACGGGGCAGCGCTCATCTGGGGCACGTCCTTTTTTCTTGTCAAAGGGCAGATGGACGTCTTCCCGCCGGATTCGCTCCTGGCGTTGCGCTACTCGATCGCGACGATTCTGCTCATCGTGGTCTTCTGGAAAAAGATCAAAACCTCCGGTGTTCAGGACATCTGGCGGTCGGCGGTGCTGGGCGTAATCCTGGCCGTCGCGTCGCTGCTGCAGGCGGTTGGCATCACCGACACCACCCCCGGCAAGAACGCGTTTCTGACGGCGGTCTACTGTGTGCTGGTGCCCTTTCTGTTCTGGGCGGTGAAGAAGAAGCGGCCCGAGGGCAAGAGCTTCATCGCCGCGTTTCTGTGCCTGATCGGCATTGGGCTGATCTCGTTGACACAGAACCTGACCATCGGCTTTGGGGACTCCCTGACGCTGATGAGCGGGGTTCTGTACACGGTGCACATCGTGGGCATCGCCACCTTGGGGCGCAAAGTGGACCCTGTGCGCTCCGTCGTGTTCCAGTTCGCGATCAGTGCGGTCATCTTCTGGACGGTGGATCTGGTGTCCCCGTCGAAACCGCTGAACGTGCAGCCGGTCGACTGGCTGGTGGTACTGTACCTGGCGGTGTTTCCGACGGCGATCGGCTTCCTTTTGCAGCTGATCGGCCAGAAGTTCGCCCCGCCCGCCGGTGCATCGCTGATTCTGAGCCTGGAATCGGTGTTTGGCGTACTGTTTTCGGTGCTCTTCTACGGCGAGGTGGTGCAACTCCGCGTGCTCGTCGGCTTCGCGGTGGTGTTCGCGGCGATCTTCCTGTCCGAATCGGAGCTCAAATGGCCATTGCGCAGGGCTGTGCAGGCGGTCGCGGAAGAGGAATAAGTAAACAAACCGTTCGCCCATAGAACAACTGGGAGCCGCTTGGCGGCATCCCATTGTTTCTTTCATTGTTTCCGGCGACCCGTGCGCCGGGAACGTATTTCCCCCGTCAGTGCGCACACTGATGGGGGAAATATTTCCGCAAGTCAGTGAGCCACCCGGAAATCCCGCAGGATTTCAGGCTCACGCAGTCTTTCTCTTCGCGTTGAAAAGACGCGAAGCGGATTTTCAACGCCTTTTACTTGAAGTAGCGCTTGAGCAGGCCCTCGAAGCCCTTGCCGTGGCGGGCTTCGTCCTTGGCCATTTCGTGCACGGTGTCGTGCACCGCGTCATAGCCCAATTCCTTGGCCAGCTTGGCCAGCTCTGTCTTGCCGCCGGTGGCGCCGTACTCGGCCTCGGCGCGCAGTTCCAGGTTCTTCTTGGTGCTGCTGGTCACCACTTCGCCCAGAAGTTCCGCAAACCGGGCGGCGTGATCGGCTTCCTCAAAGGCGTAACGCTTGTAGGCTTCAGCGATTTCCGGATAGCCCTCGCGGTCGGCGACACGGCTCATCGCAAGGTACATGCCGACCTCGCTGCACTCGCCGTTGAAGTTGGCTCGGAGGCCCTCCACCACGCGCTCGTCCAAGCCCTTGGCCACGCCGACCTTGTGCTCGGAGGCCCAAACCTTTTCTTCCGCAGCCTTGTTGAACTTCGAGGCGGGCGCTTTGCAAAGGGGGCAGTTTTCGGGCGGGGTATCGCCTTCATGCACATAACCGCAGACAGAGCAAATCCATTTCATAGCCGATGTCCTCCTCAACGAAATCTTGAAAATTTGCACGCTTCGCGCGTCTGCAATTTGATAAACCCGCCCGGCGTGGATGAAACAGGTTTTTTTCGACAGCGGAGCATTTTCGCGCCGCGTGTGATATAATGAACCCATGGAGGGATTGAATGACCAGACTTTGGATGCGCATCATTAAAAAGCACCGGATTGACCGGCAGTACATCGGCCCCTGCGAGCCGGGCGGGGAGCGGGACGCCCTGATCGCGCTGTGCCGCGAGGGCGATCTGCCTGTCCCCATGTGGCTGGAAAAGCACGAGAGGGAGTTTGAACGCTTCCGGCGCACCGCCTTTCTGCCCGATCACTTCGTGGAAGAGGTGCACTTTGAGCGCATGGAGATCGAATTTCTTGAAGATGAAACCAAGAGCCGCCGCAGCACCGACCCGCGCAATGCGTTCTGACGCCGCCTGACAGGTCGCCGGGACCGATGCCATGGGATCTTGGCGTACCGTGATCCGCTCAAGCAGATGCTGAAGGCCATTCCCCTGGCGCTGCCATGGAGTTGATGGAAGATCAGTCCGCGAAGGCGAGGAACTGGCCTTCTGTGTTTAAACACCTTGCGGGGCTTTTCTTCAAGCCTCCAGTCATACTAGAGG
>JAEVZE010000237.1 GCA_023392395.1 Bacillota bacterium | reverse complement strand
ATCCTGTGGGCCGGTCCCAATTTTCGATTCGCGTTTGGCGGGAAGCGGGGACTACCGGAAGGGATGAAGCACGTGGATGCGAGGAAATACGAATTCTCCTGGGATCTGTTGGGAGACGCCAAAGAAGGCCGGCCGAACCTGGGCGAAATGATCAACCTCAAGGTCTACAGGCTGATGCAGTACACGTTCCGGGACGTATTGGAGAAACACTTCGGCACGTTGGCGGCGGACCAGTTGTTCCTGGAGGCGGGTAAGTTGGCCGGAACGCATTTTTTCCGGCGCGTTCTGGCAGGCGCGGCGGATTTCCATGCGCTCACGGCGACTCTGCAGGATGCGTTCAAGGGCCTGGGCGTGGGCATATTCCGCCTGGAGAAAGCGGACCCTCCCTACGAGGATATTGTTCTCACGGTTGCCGAGGACGCGGACTGCTCGGGACGCCCGAGCTGGAGTACGAATACTGCCGCTACGACGAGGGATTTATTGAGGGTATACTGGAAAGCTTCACCGGAAAGCCCTATGAAGTACGAGAAATTGACTGCTGGTGTACCGGCGACAGGGTCTGTCGCTTTCACGCAAAGGCGACACACGTGGACGAGGGCTAAAAAATGAACAGCGATCAGAAATATGAAATCGCGATCCAATACCTGACCCGCTTGCTGACCGATCCCAAGGCTACCGATGCGCCAGAACAGCTGGCGAACGACCCTGCGTTCATGCAGTTGGACGGAGCGGTCAAATCAGCCTTGGAAGGCGTGATGGCGCTGAGCCGGGGCGACCTGAAGCACAAGATCGAGGGCAAGGGCTATGCCGTCGGCGCGCTCAAGGCGCTGCAGAGCGCGATGCGCCACCTGATTTGGCAGAGCCGGGAAATCGCCGTGGGCGATTTTGGTCAGAAGGTTGAGTTCATGGGCGAATTTTCCGATGCGTTCAACCAGATGGCGCAGGCCCTGGGCGAGCGCTCGGAGGCGCTCAGGCGCTCAGAGGCCAAGTATCGAATGTTGTTTGAAAACGCCGCGGAGTCCATCGCGGTCGTCTCGGGCGGCCATGTGGTGATGGCCAACCCCATCTTTGAGAAACTGACCCGCGCCTCCGGCGCGCTTTTTGCTGAAAAGCTGTTTTTGGAATTCTTCGTCAAGCAGGACCGGGAGGTTGCGGCCAGCCTGTGCGGCGCATTGCTGGATGGAAAGCCGCAGGAAAACCAGGTTGCGCTGCGGGTGCAGACCCCGGAAGGCACCGTCTGGCTGGAGACAAAGGGCGTGCTGATCGACTGGTACGGCCAGAAGGCGCTGATTTTTTTCCTGATGGACGTGACCAAGCGTAAGCGGGCGGAGACCGCGCTCTACGTCAGCGAAGAAAAGTACCGTCTGATGGCTGAGAACGCGCAGGATGTCATATGGGTTCTGGACCTAACCACCGGCTGCTTTACCTACATGAGCCCGTCGGTCTTTTCGCTGCGCGGCGTGACCGCCGAGGAGGCGCTGCGCGAGTACATCGCCGATTCGATGCCGCCGGAGTCCTACAAAAAATTCAACTCGAATTTGAACGAGCGGATCAAGGAGTTCGAGGCTGATGCTGCCAGCGTCAAAAACGACGTAATCGAGGTCGATCAGTTCAAAAAAGACGGTTCCATCGTCTGCACGGAGGTCTCCGTCAAGCTGCGCCTCAACGTGTACGGCGGGCTCGAGGCAGTGGGCATCAGCCGCGACATCTCTAAGCGCAAGTCGTCTGAGCGGCAGATCCTCTACCTCAACCAGCACGACCCGCTGACGGATCTGTACAACCGCAGGTTCTACAACGAGCAGTTGGAGATTTTGAACGACCAGGACGAATTGCCGCTGTCGATGGTGCTGATTGATGTCAACGGCATGAAACTGATGAACGACGCCTTCGGCCACCTGGTGGGCGATAGCCTGTTGGTCAATTTCGCGCAGGTGTTGCGCACCAGCCTTCGCGCCTCCGACATCGCCGCTCGCGTCGGCGGGGACGAGTTCGTGCTGCTCTTACCCCGTACCAACGCCGAGGCTGCCGAGCGCATCGTCAAGCGCATCAAAGCCGCTCTGGCAAAAAAATCCGTACAGGAGGTTTCGATCTCGGCCGCCTTCGGCGTGGCGACAAAGCTTTTGGTCGAGGAAGACATGAGCGAGATCTACCGTGTGGCGGAAGACAACATGTACCGCGAAAAGCTGGTCGCAAGCCGCCAGATGAAGGCGGACCTGCTGCGCCAGATCTTGGCGAACCTCTATAAAAAGAGCGACGTGGAGCGCAGACACTCCGAGACCGTAAGCCGGCTGTGCATGGCCATCGGCCGCGAGATGCGCATGGACTATGAGGACATTGAAAAACTCGGCGCGGTAGGCTTGTATCACGACATCGGCAAGGTGGCACTGGATGAAGAGCTGATCAACAAGCCTGGCGAGTTGGATACCGACGAGATGGGCGAACTCAGCAAGCACCCCGAGATCAGCTACCAGATTCTCCGCTCCTTCGCTGGCATGGGCGAGATTGCAGAATATGTGCTGCTCCATCACCGGCGGGTCGACGGTGCGGGTTATCCGGACATGTCTGCGTGCGAACTGCCGCTGCAGGCGAAAATCCTGAGCGTCGCGGAAGCCTACGACATGATGACCGGGCCATACCCGTTCCGCCCGGCGCTTTCGGTCGATCAAGCGATCGAAGAGCTCAAGGCTCACGCGGACAGCCAGTTTGACGGCGAAATCGTGCGTGTATTCATCGAGCGTGTGTTGCAGGGCAACGCGGAGGTTCGTTCAACGTTCCACGCAGGCTACGGAGAGGTTTCGTAGCGCGCTCCCAAACTCAGAAAATTAAGGCCCGGCTGCGTTTGCAGCCGGGCCTTTGCGTCATTGATTTTGTTACTCCGCCTGCCGCTCGGGCAGCGCCTGCAGCATTTGGGAAACCCCGTCCAGCCAGTCGCCCTCATACAGCTCGATCATGCCTTTATCTACCGCGCCGGACAGTTTCGGGTTGACCGGAAGCCGCGCCACCGCCTGCACGCTGTGCCGGGAGGCGATTTCGTCGATATGGCTGTCACCGAAGGGGGAGAAGCGCTTGCCGCAGTCGGGGCATTCGACGTAGGACATGTTCTCCACCAGCGCCAGGACCGGGATATTCAGCATGCCGGCCATTCGGATGGCCTTTTCCACCACCATCTGGACCAGGTCCTGGGGCGTGGTGACGACGATCACGCCGTCCAGCGGCAGCGACTGGAACACCGTCAACGGCACATCGCCGGTTCCAGGCGGCATGTCGATGAACATGATGTCCAGATCGCCCCACACCACGTCCGTCCAGAACTGCTTGACCGTCCCCGCGATGACCGGTCCGCGCCAGACCACCGGGTCATTGTCATCGTCGATGAGCAGGTTCAGGCTCATGGTGCGGATACCGGTCTTGGTGAACACCGGGAAGATGCCCATCTCGTTGCCGGTGGCTTTTTCAGTAAGGCCGAAGGCCTTGGGGACCGAGGGGCCGGTGATGTCGGCGTCCAGAATGCCGACTTTCAGGTTCTGCCGCCGGGCGTTGACCGCCAAGATCGACGTCACCAGCGATTTTCCGACGCCGCCCTTGCCGCTGACCACGCCGATCACGCGACGGACGCGGCTGCCGGCATTGCCCGGCTCCTGAAGGCTCTCGATGCGTTCCGAGCAGGCGGCGCCGCAGGTGGAACAATCATGGGTACAGGATTCGCTCATTTGGATTCCCTCCAAGCATTGAAATTCATCGGAGAAACGCCGCCCGGCGGCCAGACGCTTGATGCGGTCGGAAAGTATCGAGCAAGGCGGAAGCAATTTTCCCGCCCGGGCGTCGGTATAGTATATCCGGATTGCCCGTTCTATGGGTACACCGAAGAACGGGAAAAGAATCGGGAAAACGGAAACTTCACCATCCGGCAGCGCCGCCTGCGAGGGAGGGGCAGCGCGCTGTCTATCCCAAGGGAACGTGGAACACCCCTGAACTCAGCGAAACCAGACGAACTGGCAGAACAGTACCAGCCCCACTACGGCCAGGCTCAATACCGCCGCCACCGTCAGCCCCGCCAGCGTAGCGCTGACCATAATGCTGCGCGTCTCCGCGTGGCTCATCGGCGGCAGCTGCGGCCGGGCAGGGCCGGTGGATTCTTTGGAGACGCTGCCGTCCGCGCCGCGGCCGGACAGGAGCTCCATGTCGGCGACCACGCGGCCATCGTCGTCCTCCGGACGGAACCGGTCAGGGCGTCTCATGGCTGTACAGGTGGCAGGCCACCATGTGGCCGCCGATATCGAGCGGTTTCAGGTCGACCTTGGAGCAGATGTCCATGCAATTGGGGCAGCGGGTGTGGAACTTACAGCCCGAGGGCGGGTTGGCGGGCGAGGGGATCGAGCCCTTCAAGAGGATTCGTTCCATCTTGACGGTAGGGTCGGGCATCGGGATGGCGGAAAAAAGCGCGCGCGTGTAGGGGTGCAGCGGGTTTTTGAATAGCTCCCGCTTTGGCGCGTACTCCACCATCGTGCCCAGGTACATCACGCCCACAGAGTCCGAGATGTGCTCCACCACCGACAGGTCGTGAGAGATGAACAGGTAAGCCATGCCGAACTGCTTCTGAAGGTCGGAGAGCAGGTTGATGATCTGCGCCTGGATGGACACGTCGAGCGCACTCACCGGCTCGTCGCAGACGATGAAGTCGGGCTTCAGCGCCAGCGCGCGGGCGATGCAGATGCGCTGCCGCTGGCCGCCGGAGAACTCATGCGGGTAGCGGTCCTTGTGGTAGGGCTGCAGGCCGCAGGAGCGCATGACGGAGGTAATGTAGTCGTCCAATTCCTTATCGGGCACGATGTGGTGCTCGCGTACCGCCTCGCCGATGATTTCCGAAACCGGCAGGCGCGGCGATAGGCTGGAGTATGGATCTTGGAAGATGATCTGGATGCGCGGCCTGAGCGCGCGCATCTCGCTTTGGGAGAGGTCAAAGACCTCTTTGCCGTCAAAGCGCACCGAGCCCGAAGTCTTGTCGGTGAGGCGCAGGAGGGTCTTGCCGACGGTGGTCTTGCCGCAGCCGGATTCGCCCACAAGGCCCATCGTGCTGCCGCGGGAAATCGTGAAGCTGATCCCGTCCACCGCGCGCACGCGGCCGACCACGCGGCCAAACATGCCGGACTTGATCGGGTAGTGCTTGACCAGGTCTTTCACTTCCAGGATGTTTTCCGTCACTTTGCGCCACCTCCTTCCATGCCTTCATGCAACCAGCAGGACACCTTGTGGGTCGCCGACAGCGCGATCTCGCCCGGATAAGCTCCGGCGCATTTGTCAAAGCGCCTGTCGCACCGGTCGCGGAAGAAGCAGTAATCGGGCATATTGATCGGGTTGGGCACGGAGCCGGGGATGCTGAAGAGGCGCTCCACCTCCCGGTTGATGACGGGCTTGGACGCCATGAGCCCAATGGTGTACGGGTGCGCGGGCGACAGGAATACTTCCTTCGCGGTGCCCTTCTCCACCACGCGGCCGGCGTACATGACCACCACATAGTCGGCCATCTCGGCGATGACGCCCAAGTCGTGGGTGATCAGCATGATGGAAGCGTTGATGCGGCTCTTGAGGTTGCCGAGAAGGTCCAGTATCTGCGCCTGGATGGTCACGTCGAGCGCGGTCGTCGGCTCGTCGGCGATGATCAGGCGCGGGCTGCAAGAGAGCGCCATCGCGATCATCACCCTCTGGCGCATGCCGCCGGACAGCTCATGGGGGAACATCGAATACACGCCTTCCGCGTTGGCGATGCCCACCATTTCGAGCGCCTCCAGCGTGCGCTTCTTCACGGCATCCTTGTCCAGGCTCGTGTGCAGTTGAATGACCTCGTCCACCTGATCGCCAATCCTGAAGATCGGGTTGAGACTGGTCATCGGCTCCTGGAAGATCATGGCGACCGAGTTTCCGCGGATTCTCTGCATCACGTAGGAGGGCGCCTTGGCCACGTCGATGGCCCTGTCGCCCAGGTTCAGTCGGATTGCGCCGCCGGTGATCTGTCCCTGCGGCCGCTGCAACAGCTGCATCAGCGAAAGGCTGGTGACCGACTTGCCGCAGCCAGATTCGCCCACCACGCCCACGGTCTTGCCCTGGGGTACGTCAAAGGATATGCCATTGACCGCCTTGACCACGCCGATGTCGGTGAAGAAGCTGGTGGAAAGGTGGTCAAACTCCACCACGTTGTGGGGATCACGCATGCTGCACAGGTATTCGCTCTCGGGCACGTGCTGGCGGCTCAGCCTTTTTTCAAGCTGATCGGTGACACGCCGGTTTTCGCGGGAGATGCGGCGCGATTCGCGGGCGCTGATGTAGTTTTCGCGGCGGCTGTCTTTTGTCTTCATTGCGATCGCCTACCTTTTCATCCTGGGGTCGAAGGCGTCGCGCAGACCGTCGCCTACAAAGTTGAAGCCGAGCACCGTCAGAAGGATCAGGAAGCCTGCCGGGATCCAGATGAACCAATAGTTGGTCATCACGTGCAGGTTGGTGGCCGAGTTGATGATTGAGCCCCAGGAGGCCAGCGGGTACTTAATGCCAAGGCCCAGGAAGCTGAGCGTCGCCTCGGTGATGATGATCGAGCCCAGGTTCATCGTTGCGTGCACGATGAGAAGCGGCATTACGTTTGGCACCAGGTGGCGGAAGATGCGCCTGGACGCGCGGATGCCGGTGGCCTCGGTGGCCACCATGAAGTCCTGCTCGCGAAGGGACAATATCTGCCCGCGCACGATGCGCGCCACGCCCGTCCAGCCTAGAAGGCCCATGATCAGCATCAGTAGGAAGATGCGCACGTAGGGGTTGACCTCCAGCGAATCCATTACCGCGCCGGCGATGATCATCATCGGCCAATAGGGGATGCAGTTGAACAGGTCCACAAACCGCATGAGCAGCGTATCCACCGCGCCGCCGAAGTAGCCCGACACGCCGCCCACCAGTACGCCCAGGAGCAGCTCAATCAGCACCACGACGAAGCCCACCATCAGTGAGATCCGGCCGCCATACATGAGTCTGGTCAGCACGTCCATGCCGTTATTGTCGGTGCCCAGCGGATGGGCGAAGGACGGAGAAGCGTAGATGTCGATCAGCTGCACGGTGGCGCTGGCCTTGACCGAGTAGGTGTTCTTGACCAGCGTCAGCGTATAGTCGGTGGTCTGGCCGTTTTCCTCCAGGGAGAACGAACGGGAACTGGAGGCGATGGCGTCGCGCACGGCCACCTTGAAAGGCATGGGGAGGAACGAGCCGGAAGCCAGCGGGTTCACGATGATGGAGCTGGCGTCGGCGTAGGGCGCGCCGCCCTTTGAAATCACGTGGGATCCGTTCGCGCTCTCAATGGCGTAGGCTTCGCCGCTTATTTCAAAGGAGGGTTGCCCCGCGGCGATGGCCGTCAGCGCGGCGGCGCGGAAGGACAGGTTGCCAACAGCGGCCTCATCCGCCTGGTTGTAAGCGTCAAACACCAGCATGGAGGCCAGCGCCACGTTCTGCGCGCGGCCCAGCACCACGCTCTTGCCGGAGCGGGTCACGGAATACTTGACGCCACCCAGCGTAAAGCCGGGAGCGTTTGATGAAACGGCCTGTTCAAACGCCGCCTTGAGTTCGGTGGAAAGATCGCCCGCGCCTTTGGCGTAGTTGAGATTGCCCTTGAGCGCGATGGCGGAGGCCAGGGACTCCAGCCGCTGCATCAGGTAGAAATCCTCTCCGCCCGATACGATCTCATACTGGTTCTGGCCGTCGGAGAAGGTGGTCTTCCCTTTCCCACGGGCCAGTACGAAGGCCGCGCGGGCGGAGGTGGGGAAGGCTTGCCCGTCGCCCACGGTGTAGCGCAGTTCCTTGTTGATGGTGGCGCTGGCGTAATCCTTGTCCATGGAGCCGTAGGTCTTGAACACCTGCGACTGGGAGTAGGGCACGAGGACCCCGCCCAGGAACGAGAACAGGAACATCAAAATCAGAATCACAAGGCCGGTGATCGCCAGGCGGTTGCGGATAAACCGCTTCATCACCAGCATCGTGGGCGACAGCACCTTGACGCGGCGCTCGTCGCTCAGAGGTTCGGCGCCAAACTGCGCGTTTTTCTCTTGCTCGCTCATGTCGCCGCCTCCTTTAATTGACCCGCACGCGGGGATCGACCACCGCGTACAGGATATCGGCCATGATCAGGCTGACCTGCGTCAGCAGAATCAGAAACACCAGGTAGAACATCGTGAACGGGATGTCGCCCGCCACCATCGCCTGGTAGGCGATGTAGCCGATGCCGGGGATCTGGAACAGCGTCTCCGTGATCATGGAGCCCGCGAACAGGTCCGGCAGCATGTAGCTCATGTAGGAGATCAGGGGGATCAGCGTGTTTCGGAAGGCGTGCTTGTTGATGACCACCCGCTCGCTCAGGCCCTTGGCGCGGGCGGTACGGATGTAGTCGGAGGACAAGACTTCCAGCATGCTGGTGCGGGTGTAGCGCATCAATCCGCCCACCGAAAGCATGCCAAGCGTCAGAACAGGCAGCACCATGTGGCGCGCCATGTCCAGAAGCTTTCCCCAGGTATCCAGTTGTTCATAGTAGCGGCCGACGATGCCGTACAGGTCAAACCAGCCCAGTTTGACCGAAAAGATGAATTTCAAAATGGTGGCCAGGAAGAAGGTGGGCAGCGACATGCCCATCAGCGAAAAGACCGTGACAAAGTAATCGGTCCGGCTGTACTGCTTTCTCGCCGCCAGGATGCCCAGCGGAATGCAGATGAGGATCTCCAGCACGAACGTGAAGAGGTTGACCACCACGCTGTACCAGATGACGTTCAGGAATTTCTGCGTAACCGGCAGGTTAAAAGACCAGGACTCGCCGAACTCGCCCCGCACCGCGTTGCCCAGCCAGTGGAAGAAGCCCTGCAAAATGCCCTGATCCAGGCCGTACACCTGGTTGAGCTGGGTCAGCCATTCGGTATAGCTGCGGCCACCGGGCAGAGTTGCGCGCTGCCGCGCGATGGTTTCCACATAGGAGGAGGGCAGGCAGCGGATGACGGTATACACGACCAAGGAGCCGAAAAACACGATCAGCGCGCCAAGCGCCAATCTCCTGAGTATGAACTTCCGCATGGATTCTACCCCTTCGCCCGTAAGCGCGGTACGCGCATGGAACCCGCCTGTAGCGGGCTCCATGCGCGTAAATCCGGCTTGATTATTTGGCTGCGTTCATCGCGATGCCGTAGACTTCCTTCAGCCAGGGATAGAACGTGGTGATGTCGGGCGTGAAGGTGGCGACTCGCACGGGGGAGTAGACGGTGGAGTTCTGACGCTGATAGATTGGGATCTCAACGGCCCAATCCAGGATGATGTCCAAGCACTGCTTATAAATTTCCTTGCGGTAAGACTGATCGGCGGACTTGCGGGCGTCCACCGTCAGCTGGTCCAGCGTGGCGTCGGCGATGTTGTAGTGGTTGGAGTCCGAACCGCCCTTGCCGACGATGCCGGAGGAGTGGTAGGTCTGGAACATATCGGGGTCGATGGTGGCCTGCCAGGCGGCGCACCACAGCTGATGCGTGTTGGCATCCAGCGCGTCCCACAGCATTGTGGAGTCGGACGGGTCGTTGATCTTGAGCTCAAAGCCGATCTTCGACAGCGCTTCCTTGGCGTCGGTCAGGAGCGCGAACGACGGGTGGTCGCCCACACCGTCGGCGGGGATGATGATCTCGTAGGACAGACTGGCGCCAGCGGGCGCGGCGGTGAACTTGCCGGTGGCCTCGTCAAAGGTATAGCCAGCCGCCTTGAAGTACTCGGTCGCAGCCTTGAGCGCGGCGTCATACTTGGCCTCGGCGGTCATATCGACAGTGTAGATGGGGTTGCCGTCCACGCCGGTCGAGTAGGCGATCTTGTAGCCCTCGTCGGTGGGCTGCGGCGCAGCCCAGGAGGTGTTGGAGATCGGGTAGTTGATGACCGACGCCGCGTCGCCGTAGTAGCTGTCCACGGCCACGTCGCGGTACACGGACAGGATGGTCGCGAGGCCCTTGCGCAGCGCCTTGGAGGCGTCGGAATCCGGCACGCCACCCACGTTCACGGTGCCGGCATTGATGCCGATGTAGCCGTAGCCCAGGTAGTCGACACGCTCGGTGACGAGCGCATCCCCGGCCAGTTCCTTGTTGGTGTTGTAGCCGCGGATTTCCTCGAAGGCGGCCTTGCTGCCGTTCATGTCGCCCATGTCGGCGGTGCCGGTGGCGATGGCGGCCACGACTTCGTTGGTGGCAGTTTCCTTGAACTGCACATACTTGGTCTTGGGCGCGCCCTTGTAGAACAGGTCGTTGGCTTCGTAATAAATCACGCGGTTGTCATACTTGATAAACTTGAAGGGGCCGGCGCCCACAGGCATGGTGGTCTTGGACTTCACGATGGACAGGTCGCCGTACGGGAAGCCGAACTTATTGCCCGCGTAATCGTACTGGGCGGGATCGCCGTAGTAGTGCATCGGCGCGATCGGGATGTCGATGACGTTATAGATGGCGGGCGCCTCAAAGCCGTTCATGGTGATGGTGACGGTGTAATCGTCCACCTTCTTGATGCCTTCAATGTTCGGGAAGCCGCCGGTGGACGCCTCGTCCTTCGGACCCCATTCCTTGATGAAGGTGTCCTTGGCGACGGTAGAGATCGGGGTGGCGTCCGAGTTGGGCGATTCTGTGCCGAAGAACGCGTCCGGATCGCCGGCGTACTTGGTATAAGTCTCGGCATAGTAGTCGTCCAGCGTGGGCTTGGCTTCCGCCAGCTTCCAGGTCTTGCCGGAAGCGCTGGTCAGGACGCCATCCTTGACCTCGCCAAACCCCCACAGCGCCATGCCGAACGCGACCTTCAGGCCCTCGTCCGCCTGGACTTCTTCGGGGGTGAAGCCGACGGTCTCCTGGATGCTGTCCGCGTAGTTGGCCATGCAGTAGTCGACGATGGACTGCACGACGCCGGTCCAGTTGGTCTTGAGCGTCGCCCAGTAGCTTTCCTGCTGCTCCTTGGTAAAGCTGTCACCCTCGGCCCAAACGTGGTCCGGACCCGCGGCTACGATGGCGGCCACGATGTCCTGATACTTGGCATACACGTCCTCGCTGGTCTGCGTGCGGTAGTTCTGCAGGCCCACGATGTTGTAGCTGTTGATCGTTGTGCCTCCGTCGTAGGCCGGATCGCAGTAGACGTAGAAGTTGAAGATGAGGTCGTCGGCGGTCATCGGCTGACCGTCGGAGAACACGATGTCGTTACGGAGTTTGATGGTATAGGTGGTCTTGTCGGCCTTTTCGTCGTAATTGACGGTGATGTCGGCTGGCCCCTTGTAGGTGTACTCGTTGTCACCGAGTTTGCGCGCTTCGCCTTCAATGGCGTTGCCCACTACTTCGCCCATCCGGTCGTAGGTCAGAAGGCGTAACTGGGTCATGTCGGAAGCGTCATTGTCCATCGCGCTGTCGGCAAAGAAGGGGCTGAACTTCTCGCTAAACTGGTCATAGGTAACCACCAGCGGGGTATCCGTTCCGGTAGCCGCCGGAGCAGCCACTTCAGCCGGGGCTGCGGTGGCCTCGGCCATCGCCGTCAGGCCGCCGCCCAACATGGACAGGGCGAGCAACAGAGAGAGGAAAACGCGCAAGCTCTTTATCATCCTCAATCCCTCCTTGAAAATATGGGCGGCATGATACATGCCGGCCAAGATACAGATAAGTATATCACTGGTAAAATTTGCAGTCAATCTCATTTGCTTCAAAGATGTCGCAAATATGAAAGTTTGCATATTCGAGGACAATGTGCTACGATGATATACTATTGAAGCGGAGGGTTTTGCATGCGGAGGGACTGGACGAAGGACTACCTGGAAACCACCGGACCGGACGGGAAAAGAAGTTACATTTATATTGGCGACCGCTTTGAACTGACGGAAGAGGGGCGGCGCTCCTACGCGATGGGCGTAACCCCTGGCCTGATCGCGATTCTGATCATGCTCGTGTTGATGGGGCTGGGGGATTCCGCAGGCTCCCGCGTGATGTACGTGGCGCTGCCTTGGGCGGCCTCGTGCTTTGCGGCGGCGATGGGCATGTTTGATCTCGTCCGCATTCTTATGACCAAGCGCGCGCTGACCAAACGGGACTATGCGTCCAGTGCGCTGCGACTGAAAAAGACGCTGCTCTGTCTGGTTTTGATCTGCGCGCTCGCCTTCGTCTGCGATCTTATCTATATGATTCTGAATGGGTTTCCATTATTCGACCGCGCGGGTTTCAGCGCACTCC
>JAEVZE010000148.1 GCA_023392395.1 Bacillota bacterium | reverse complement strand
AAGCTGCTTTTCCAGCTTTTCCGGGAGCCATTCGTCGTCATCGTCCAGAAGGGCCACATACCGCCCGGCCGCCTGAGTAAGCCCGGTGTTTCTGGCCGCGCAAGCGCCCTGATTGACGCTGTGGCGCACGTATCGGACGCGGGGATCGTTCAGCGCCGCCAGCATCTTCGCGACTTCGTCGCGGCCGGGGAAGCTTTCCGGGCTGTCGTCCACGACGATCAGTTCGAGGCTTCGATGCGTCTGGCCCAGCGCGCTCAACACGGCGCGCCGGTCGGTCCCGGCGTCCCGCCTGCAGGTGGGGATCACGACGCTGATCAATGTCTGTCCGGTCATTTCAGCCTCCTCGCGGCGCGTCCGCGTGTTTCCATCAGGCATTGCCGCGCGCCTTGAGGAAAGCGCTCATCGCGGCATACAGCGCCTTCTTGGCCGCGTCGACCGCGTCCGCGGGGACGCGGTAGCCGTCGATCAACTCGTTGAGTTTGGGCGTGTGGTCCGGGGCAATGACGAAGGGCTCGACCTTGATGCCGTAGGCGGAATAGTAATCGTCATATTTGAAGCCGTCGCCCTTGGGCGCGTCGGTCAGGTAGACGCGCATGTTGGGGATGCGCAGGCTGTCCGCCACGACCAGGCCGTGCAGGCTGCTGGAGAAGATGTGCGCGCACTGGGAGATCTCACGGATCACTTCGATCGGATCCTTTGTCAGATCGATCACGCCGGCATTGGGGTATCTTTCAAGCAGCATCGCCATCTGGGGGCAATCCATTTCCCGGAAGTGGGGGATGAGGCCTACCTCGTATCTCGTTTCACGCGCGCCCTCGATCAGCTGGTCGGCCAGCAGGCCGCCATCGCCGACGGGAATGTCCAGCTTCTGATGAGTGATGCGCTCTACGTTCGCCTTGGAAAGCGCGCCCCGGACCGCCAGGAAACTGAGATTCTTCCGGCACTCACGCGGTTTATCGGCAGGGTTTGTCAGAAAGCCGGTGGACCAGACCCAGGAGTGCGGCGTGGTCATGCCCTCGACCACGCCCAGCGCGAGGCGCTTCACCTTGGGCACAAGGCGCGTGTCCGCGCCCCGGCTGGGGAAGACGTTGCCCAGGCAGCTGCCGATGCCCATGACGTCAAAATCGTTGGGCTGCTGAGTGTGCTCGATCGTGACGCCGAACAGGCCTTCCAGAATCAGCTCATTGAGCAGGTCGCCCATGTTGGGCAGCTTCGCGTAGTACACCTTGAGCTTTTTCATCCATAGACTCCTTTCGGATTACAGCAGTACGATTATACCAGAAGACAGCCGCCGCTTCAAGGAAAGATACGACGCGAACATCAATTGCGCCGTGCGCTCCGTTGTGATATAATGTCAGAAAATGCGGATGGTGGCACAGGACCGGCGGCGGCGGCCTCCGCGGGGCATTAGAATCGAGAGGTATCGCATGAGTACGCCCTACGTCAGCATCGTCATCCCGATCTACAAGGTGGAACGATACCTTGAGCGCTGTCTGAATTCGCTGAAGGCGCAGACGTTCTCCGATTTCGAGGCGATTCTGATTGACGACGGTTCGCCCGATGGCAGCGGAGCCATCTGCGATGCGTTCGCCCGGGAGGACGCTCGCTTCATTCCGCTGCACCAGCCCAATGGCGGCGTGGGCAAGGCCCGCAACGCAGGGCTTGAAAGAGCGTCAGGGCGGTTCATCACCTATGCCGATCCGGACGACTACGTCGGCCCCGATTACCTGAAACACATGATCGACGCCCAGAAGCGTCACGACGCCGACATGGTGATCGCCCGGTATGTTTCGCTGAGTGAGAAGACCATGCGCCAGGTCTGGTGCGTGCCGGTGACCCGGGAAATCTATCTGGAGCGCAAGGACTTCGGCCAGGCGCTGCCGGAACTGTATAACCTCAACCGCATCGGCACCCTGTACAGCAAGCTCTACAAGCGGGAGATTCTGGAGGGCCTCAAGTACAGCGAGACGATCAAGATGCGCGGGGACGTGATGTTCGTCACCTGGATTCTGGAGCGCACCGGAAGCATTGAAGTCATCAACAACAGCGACTATTTCTACATCCGCTACTCAACCGGCAGCATCACCAAGCAGGTAGACCCAAACCTGTTCGACACGCACATCGAGGTTAACCACGCCATTCAGGAAGCCATGGCCCGGTGCGGCTGGATGGACGACGGGATGCAGGGCTCCATCGACAAGCGCTACATCGACGCAGCCAAGCTGTGCGTCAACTCCATCCGCATGGGCACGTGGAGCCTTGCCGAAAAGGGCGCTTACGCGGACAAAATCCTGCAACACCCTGAGTTCAAGGCCGCCATGGAACGCCGCAAGGAGCGATACCCCGAAAAACTGTATGTACTGATGCGCACCGGCTCCGGCGAGGACCTGATCCGGTATCTGGATGGGGAGGGAAGCCGCAGCAGGCCGATCCGCAAGGCGCTCAGTCCGGTCATTGGCTTTCTGGTCCGCCTCAGGCGGCTCGTACTCCGCGAGAAGCACTGGCTCTGACGCAAGGCGCGGCGGGCAAGCGCTTGATTCTTGCTTCCGCCGAAACCCTTTTCGGGTCTAAAGGTGCGCATTCGGGCGATGCGGCGCGAAAGTAGGGCCCCGAAGTGCCATTTTCGATATTTATCTTCGGCTAAAAGGTAAATTATTAACAAAGCCTTACACATTTTGTTATTTTAGTGGTAATATAATAAATGTAGAAACTGCCGGGGCGGGAAGACAGGCCGCGTGCCGCGCGGATTGCGCGCCCCTGCGGGGCGCTTTGGGCATGGGGTCAAAGGAGGGGGTCGCCGATGGTCGCTGACGCGCCCGTGCTGCTCATCGTCGACGATGATGAACAAAATCGGGCAATGTTGCGCGAACTGTTTCGCGATCGATACGAAACGCTGGAAACGGACAGCGCCCAGGATGCGCTGGAGATGATCGAGCGCCATCCCGCGCGCATCGGTCTGATGGTTTTGGACGAGCTGAACGACTTTCAACTGCTACGGGACATGCACGCGCGAGGATTCTTGCCCGGCATCCCTGTAATGATGCTCGCTACCAGCGTCTCTCAGGAAAAGGCCGCGGCGGCAATCCGTCTGGGCGTTTCGGACTTCATTGAGCTGCCCATGAACCCGGAAATCGTCAAGCGCCGCGCGCAGCGCCTCGTGGAGAGCGAGCGCGAGCGCGCCAGCGTGGAAGAATTGGTCGAGGCGCGCACCTATGAAATCCGCCGGGCCAACCGCTATGCCATCGAGGCGCTGTCCACCATCGTGGAATTCCGCAGCGGTGAGACTGCGCAACACACCCGCCGCATTTCGCTGGCGACCAGGCTGTTCTGCCAGGCCCTGTCCAAGCACTACATGGAATACAACCTGACGGACACGATGATCGACGACATCGTGTGCGCTTCCGCTCTGCATGACGTGGGCATGATCGCCGTGCCCGAATCCATCCTGAACAAGCCCGGCCGCCTGAGCAACGAAGAGTTTGAAATCATGAAGCGCCACACCATCTACGGCGCGCAGGTCATCGAGAGGATCTCCGCGGCGGGCGGCGAGCGCTTCTTTTCCTATTGCCGCGACATCTGCCTGTGCCACCACGAGCGCTGGGACGGCAACGGGTACCCCGGTGGCGTACCGGGCGACGAAATCCCCATCTGGGCGCAGGTGGTCGCGCTTGCGGACGTCTACGAGGCGCTGACCAGTGAGCGCGTCTACAAGCCGCCGTTTTCCCACGAACAGGCGCTGAGCATGATCTCCAATGGCGACTGCGGCGCGTTCAACCCCAAGCTACTGGCCACGCTGGACCTGATTGCGGCCAGGCTGAAGGGCGCGCTGGACGAACTGACCTATAGTGGCGACCCGATGCTCAGCGACGCGCCCTACGAATCGATCGAGCAACTGTCGCCCCGCGCGCTGAAGCTTCTGGAGCACGAGCGTGAACAGTACAAGACGTATGCCTCGCTGTCGGGCGAGGTGCTGATCGATTACGACTGCGTCAGGGATCAGCTGTCCTTCTCCGGACGTTTCTCCGATCACTTCAATTGCGATTCGGTGATCCCAAATGCCTCCGCGAGCGACGCGATGAACCGCTATCTCTACCCCGGCGACCGGGACACGCTGCGAAACGCCATCAAGAGCGCTTCGGCGGAAAACCCCGTCCTCAAGATGGATCTCAGACTTTTGACCATGCGCGGCTGGTATGAGTGGTACGAGGTGGTCATCCGCACATTGTGGCGCGGCGAGGGTTCCAGGAACTGCGTGCGCGCGCTGGGCAAGCTGACCAACATCGACCAGGCCGTGCGGGAGACCTGCCGCCTGCGCGAGCAGGCGACCCGGGACGTGCTGACGGGCCTTTTAAACCGCGTAGAGACCGAGCGCTGCATCAAGCAGCGCCTGATGGAGAACGAGGACGTGGGCGGCGCGCTGCTATACATCGACATCGACGACTTCAAGGAGATCAACGACAGCCGGGGCCATGGCTACGGCGACGACGTGCTGCGCAAGATGGGACAGGCGGTGCACGGCAATATCCGCGATACCGACATCGCGGGGCGCATCGGCGGCGACGAATTCGTGGTCTATCTGGATCGGGTGCGCTCGGAAGAGGGCATCGTCGGCAACGTGGAGCGGCTGATCACGGTCATGCGGCAGGGGGTCTCCGTCCGCTCCGAGCGCGCGCAGATCTCGGTTTCGGTGGGCGTGGCCCGCTTCCCGCAGGACGGCGCCCGCTACGAGACGCTGCTGGAAAAGGCCGATCAGGCGATGTACACCGCCAAGTACAACGGCAAGGGCTGCTACGCCTTCTACTCGCCGGGGCAGGCAGCGAGATAATATAAGCGCCCAAAATCCGCCAGGCGGCTTTTCAACGCAAAAGGAAAGACTTCGTGAGCCTGAAATTCTGAGGAATTTCTGGGCGGCTCACCGACACTGATGAATGAAACACGTCCCCGGCGCTTTAGGTCGCCGGGAACGATTGGAAACACGACGAGGTTTGTCAAAAGCCTGTGACGCCGGTCCTGCCCGTAAGGGGGACCGGCGTTTAGAGTTGCGCAGATTGAATTTTCTGCGCGATGCTGGTACAATAAGTGGGCTGGCGTCAGTCTTTTCCGGGGCCCTTCGCGCCGTCCTTGGACGCGTCCTTCAGCGGTACGCGGCGGCCGTCCGGGTACTGGACGAGGGTATTCTCCAGCGTCTGGCGGGCGCCCGCCTTGAATTGGTCGACATACTGACGACGAAGCGTCGCGCGCTCCTCAAGCTCCTCGGGGGTGAGCGCCCGCTCCCGGGCCAGGCGGGCGAGTTCGTTGATGCGCTCGATCATTTCGGGGTTCATGGGGTCACGCTCCTTTGAGGTGTTTCATTCGGCGTGCGGCGGCGCGAATCCTGCCGCGAGGAGGGTTAAAATGATCCGTGGGAAATTTCTGACTTCCGCCGACGATTGGTCGGCTGTTTTGGACGTTCGCGCGCGCGTGTGTGCGACGGAGGGCCTGGCCGCCGGCCTGGATTGTCACGATCGGATGGCGGTCTACGCGCTCGCCTTTGACGAGGGCGACAGCCCCTCTGGTTCCGGGCGGCTGTACCTGGACGAGGACCGCTTCGTGATCGGCTGTGTCGGCGTGCTGCCGGAGAAGCGCCGCCGGGGCCTTGGCGATTTGATCGTCCGGATGCTCCTGTTCCGCGCCCAGGAGCTGAATGCGCCAGAAGTGTACGCGCTGGTCCGGCCCGGCGACGAGCCGTTTTACGCGCGCTTTGGCTTTTCGCCCGCCGGGGAAGCGGCGGACGAACAGGGTGAAGTCTGCTCGCTTCTGCGCGTGAAAGCCGACGAGATCGTGGAGAGCAGCTGTCACGGACATAAGGCGTGATGGCGTATCTCGAAGGGTCGTATCGCTCCGGCTTCTAGCCCTGCACCTAAATCTCTTGCTGCTTTGCGCGAGAAAAAGTGCGCATTGGTATTACGGCGCGCTGATCGAAACGATTGGAAGTACGACCAGGTTTGTCAGCAGTTTGAGCGGGCAGTTTGCCATTTATGGCAGGCAGCCCGCTCAGGGCGTCAAAAAAACCGAGAGGTTTTTTGACGCGAAGGGAAGAAGTCTGCGTGGGCCTGAAATTCTTCGGAATTTCCGGGCGTCCCACTGACTTAGGCAAAAGTTTCTTCCACCAGTGTGCGCTACTTACGGAAGAACCGTTTCCGGCGTACATGCCGCCGGAAACGGTTGTAACCTGACGGGAACTTTTTTGATAGTTTGAGCGGGCAGTCTTGCCATTATGGCAGGCTGCCCGCTCTTTCACCTTCACACAACTGGACCGCGCAGAATAGCGTGCTGTGGAACGCTAGCCGTGGCCGCACCGGGGAAGCGTAAGCGCCGGGAATTCGAAGGGGGGAAAGCTATGCCGGAAGGAACGATTACATTGGGCATGATGCACTACGTCTATCTGGTCATGACCCTAATCATTATCGTCATTCTGCTGATGAAGAAGGAAATCGTGCTGCCCTGCATCCTGGGCATCTTCCTGATGGGCCTTGCCGCGTCCGGGAGCGTGGTAAACGCCGTCCAGGTGCTGTACAATGCGTTGGTGAGCGCGGGGAACGAATTTATGACCATCATCGTGGTCATCGGCATCGTGGTGGCGATGTCCAAAGGACTCACAAGCATCGGCGCGGACGAACTGATGGTGCGTCCGCTGAAAAAGGTGATCAAGAATCAGCGGATTGCCTTTTTCGTAGTGGGCGCGGT
>JAEVZE010000137.1 GCA_023392395.1 Bacillota bacterium | reverse complement strand
GGCTTATGCTGTCCATCGGCGGTGAAAAGTCGCTGATCGGGCGGGTGTCCCGGCGTCAGGTGGACTTTTCAAAGATCGACCGCGTCAACGCCATCTCCCGCGAGCTGGCCTCCGGCGCGCGTTCGCTTTCCGATGCCGAGGAGGAGTTGAACGCGCTGGCCGCGCGGCCGCCGATGGGGTGGGTTCGTCAGAGCCTGATCGCGGCCGGCTCGTCGTCGATGTTCGCGATGATGTTCAGCTGCGCGCCGTTTGACCTGGCCGCGGCGGGTGCCAGCGCCTTCCTGGCGCAGATGGTGGTGGGGCATCTGAACGACGAGGCGGGATTGCCGCTGATCAGCATGGTGGGCGGGTTTCTGACGGCGCTGATGGCGCTGGTGACGACCGAGGTGTTTCACATGGGTGATGTCAACCGCATCATCATCTCAGCGCTGATGCCGCTGCTTCCAGGCCTTGCGATCACCAACGCCATTCGGGACGCCATGCGCGGCGACCTGGTGTCGGGCATGGCGAGGGCCGGGGAAGCGCTGATCCGCGCGGTGGTGCTGGCCACCGGCGCGGGCCTTTCAATCTCCGCCTGGATGCTGCTGCGGGGCGGCGCGTGAATCGAGCGTTGAAAATCCGGCGGGCGGCTTTGGGTGCATAGGAAGTAGTCTGCGTAGGCCTGAAACTCTTTGGAATTTCCGGGCGCTCACTGGCAATAGGGATTGTTTCATTGACCAGTTAGCACGGATCAATGAACCACGTTTCCGGCGCACGTCGCCGGGAACGATTTGACCAGGTTTGCCAATATCTTATGAAGCGACTAAGGCGGTTCGGCCGGAGGATGGGAGGCGGCGCGGGATGGATTTGGCGCTGCAATTAATCGGGTGCTTCGTGGCGGCGGCGCTGTTCGCGCTGCTGTTTCGCACGCCCATGCGGCTGATCATTCCGGCGTCGCTTTCGGCGGTGGCGGGCTACGCGCTGAGCCTGTGGGCGGGTGCGAGGATCAACGCGGAGTGGGCGGGGATATTCTTCGGCTCGCTGCTGTCTGCGCTGATCGGAGAGTGGCTGGCCAGGAAGCTCCGCGCGCCTGCGACCATCTTTCTGACCGTCTCGGTGATTCCGATGGTGCCCGGCGCGGGACTGTACAACACGATGCTGGCGCTGGTGCAGAACCGCTATGCTGACGCCGCCGCGGCGGGGTCCAATACGATGCTCTCTGCGGGCGCGATCGCGCTGGGGCTTTCCATCGCCGCGTCTGCGGCGTATGCGATCCGGCGCGGGAAGGGCGCCGGGTTACCGGCTTCGAAGGATTTTTCCCCAAAGCCTCGCGGCTAAACCAGCCACTGTAAAAGAGCATAATCTCTGACGACCGGCAATGCGGGATGCTTTCCATAACCGCAAGGCCGGTCGTTTGCATATTGCAAGGCGTGGTTATAATAGACGCGTACATGGCGCGCAGATGGCCATTGACGATGGATTTATGACGGAATGGAAAGGAGCATGGCCATGAAAAATATAGCGCTGGGTTTGCTTGCAGCGCTCCTTTTGCTCACCGGGTGCGCAAGAACCTTAGAACCTGAAAAGAGCGGGAGCGCGGCGGACGGCGCGTCTTCGGCCACTCTCAAGCGTTATCGCGAAGGGGAGATCACGGAATACCAGGGGGCCAGGCTGGATCCCGCCATTGGCCCCAGGGACAACTCCATCAGCGGCGTGCAGCACGTGGACATCAGCGGGTACACGCTGACCATCGACGGTTTGGTGGATTCGCCGGTGTCCCTGACCTACGAGCAGGTGAAGGCGCTGGACGCCTACGAGCGCCTGATCACGTTGCACTGCGTGGAGGGCTGGGACGCCAAGGTGCTCTGGAAGGGTGTGCTGCTGGAGGATCTCATAAACAAGGCGGGCGTGAAACCGGGGGCGGTGACGGTGATCTTTACTGCGGTGGACGGTTATACCACGTCGCTGCCGCTATCGACGATCCAGGAGAAACACCTGATTATGGCCTACCAGGCCAACGGGCTGGATCTGCCGCCGGAGATGGGGTATCCCTTCATCGTGGTTGCGGAGGACAGGCTTGGCTACAAATGGGCGCGCTGGGTGAACCGCATTACCTTGTCGGACGATGCGAACTACCTAGGCTACTGGGAGCAGCGCGGTTACAGCAACGACGCAAAGGTAGGCAGCTGAGCCATTGGATGGTGCGGGGAGCGCCTGGGGAATGCGCCGCGCGCAGCGCCTCGAACCAAATAGGTTGTGTCGAAGCATCAAGCGGATTGGGGAAATCGTGGGTAGCGATCCCCAATCCGCTTGCCACCATTTGGACGCTGCGTTATAATGGTTTTATTGTGCATAGTTCGCGCTTGTGCCGCACCGGGCGCTTCCAGAACGGGCCTGTCCGCATGAAATCAAGAACGATGGAGCGAAAGAGGAGTTTGGCAATGATTCCGCTGGACGATGCCGCCCGATGGCTGCAAAGGCTGGACGAGAGCGCCCTCCGCTACCTGAGCGGCCAGGAGCTCGGGGAGTACAAAGCGATCCCAAAGGATGCCCGCAAAGCTGAACTTTGCGCGCTTCTGGATGCGCCCATCGCCCGCTTTACCGCCATCAACGAGGCGTACTTCCGGGCGCGCTGGGGCGAAGCGCTGGAGCGGCTGCACCCAAACGGCGAGATGACGCTCCTGGAGGTGGCCTCCGGCGACGCGGACATGATCCCGCAATGCCTTGCGCGCCTGCGCCCGGGCAGCCGCTACATCACGGCCAACATGAACGAAAAGCTGAACGAGAGCCTGCTCAAAAAGACCAATGCGCTGCCGCTCTCCTTTCAGCTGATTTCGGACGACGCCGCCAACATCCCTCTGTACCTTGGGGATGGGCAGGTGGACGTCGTCGCCTTCCAACACGCCGTCAACGATGTGCTGCAGGCCATCCTGTGCGCGCGGGAGGGTGTGGACACCGTCCGTTCGGACTGGATGGAAACGCTGCCCGCGATGATCGAAATGCTCCGCCGAGAGACTGCGGAAGGCACCTTGGAGGAGAGCGTCCGAGGGCCGTTCATGGCGCTGATGCGCTCTCTGTGGCCGACGCTGCGCCCCGGCGGCTTCGTCGCCATCAACCATTACATGTTCCAGCTGGACCTCGACTGGGGCTATCCCCCAAAGCTGTTTGAAGACATGCTCCCGATGGTCCGGCCCTGGCTTCATGATCTGCCGGACGTTCATGAGATCGCGCTGGACGGCTTTGATCCTCAGTGGTGGATTTTCCTGCAAAAGGGATGAGCACAGTGCGCATGCTGTTCAAGCAGCGGTTTTTCTCATGGTTTGACAGCTTCGACGTCTACGACGAAGAAGAGAATTTGATCTATTCCGTCAAGGGCGTGCTGGACTGGGGGCACACGCTGAAGATCTTTGACCGGGAAGAGACCTTCCTGGGCATGATCAAGGAAAAGGTGCTCTCGTTCCTGCCTCGCTTTGAGGTGTATCTGGGCGAGCGCTATGCCGGCGTGATCCGGAAGGAATTCACGCTTTTTACGCCGCGGTTTGAAATCGAACTGAACGGCTGGCGGGTGGAAGGCGACTGGCTGGAGTGGAACTATGAAGTGCTGGCTGGCAACCGCCTGGTTGCCAGCGTGTCCAAGGAGCTTTTGCACTGGACGGATACCTACCAGATCGAAGTGGACCGGGACGAGGATGCGCTGCCGGTGCTCATGGCCGTGCTGGCCATCGACGCGGTCAAGTGTGATCAGGGCGGATGACCTGACAGGATAAAAATCTGCCGCGCCAAACGGCGCGGCGCTCAATTTGCTGACGAACCTCAACACACCTTCCAATCGTTCCCGGCGACCTACGCGCCGGGAACGTGCTTTTTGGACCAGTGCGTACACTGGTTCAAGAAACAATAACATGAGTCAGCGGGCCGCCCGGAAATTCGGAAGTCATTTCAGGCCTGCGCAGAGCCCCTTCCATTGCGCCCCAAAACCCTCGGGTTTTTTCAACGCTCTTTCAGAAACGCCTGCTGACCAAACGCGGTGGCCCTTGCGATGAAGCGGGCGATCTCCTCCGGGCTCTTCTTCATGTCCTCCTGTATCCAATGCTCGATGACTGCCACGCTGCCGCTGGCGGTGTAGTGGTAGAGCATCTCCATCTGGCCGCCGTTCTCCGCCATGCCCGCCGCGCGCCATTCGGCGATGCACTTATCGCGGGCGATGTTGATGATGCGCCGGAGGAATTCCTTGTCCCCGTGGTCCGAGAACAGCACCTTGCACAGGTCGCCGTTTTTCTGAATCGCCTGGCAGATCTCCGTCAAGGTCAACAGGATGTTACCGTCTTTCAGCGAGACCTGCAGCGAGCGGCTGAGCTGATCGTATAAATCGTCCTCGACGCTCTTCAAGAGCGCCTCGGGGCTGTCGTAGTGGGCGTAAAAGGTGTTCCGGTTGATGTCCGCGTGGCGGCAGAGCTCGGTGGGCGTGATCTTGCCGATGGGTTTTTCCCGCATCAGATCCAGCAGGCTCTCCCGGAGGAACATCTTCGTGTACAGAACCCTGCGATCCGTCCTCGCCTTCTGATAGTTCATGGCCGTCTCCTCCCCAAACCGCTCGTCGTCCACCCGTGGTGCGGGAGATAACGAACGGACTGCGCACCAACTGTCAGAATGCAGTATACCGCAGGGACGTCCAGACGTCAAGCAAGGTTGGTCTCGGGCGCTTTACAGGGACATACGCGACGGGTAAATGCCTGTCGGAGGGCACCTCCCATATACAAGGCACAGAACCGGGCCGTGCCAACGGAAACCTCCGGGCGTGGCCTGGTTTTGAAGAAAAATCCGACGGAAAGGCTGGGCCGGTGCTAGAAGCGGACCACCACCGGCGCGCTGGTGAACGAATAAATGGTGGCGGTCGCGTCCTTCAGGTACAGAACCTGCGTGTTGCCGTCGTCGGCCTTGTACATGCCCTTGAGGGATGGGTATTGATCCAGCATGTGTTCCCTAGCTTCCAGTCGCTCGTCCTCGACGGCGGTCGCCTCGAGGCGCAGCCACTTGTCGCCCATGCACGCGCTGATCTCCACCTTCGGGTTGACGGCCATCTGCTTGGACACCTTCTTGACCTTTCCGGTCTGGATGTACAGTCTGCCTTCGAACAGGTCCACCGTGCCGAAGGGCCTGACGCGAGGCTGATCGCCCTCCACCGTGGCCAAATAGTAGGTGCCGCACCCCTTCAAAAACTCATAAATCTCCAGCATGGTATGTTCCTCCAATTCGATCTTGCAGTGGACAACGCGGCCAACCTGCCGTATTATTGCATGGTACAAGGATTTTTTCAAGTACGATCTTTTTCTGAGATTGCTATCGATACGATACTATTGGAGGCGCCATGCAACAGGATCTTTTCGGAATCTGCCCGTATGTGACGGCCCAGAAGCTCTTGACCGGCAAGTGGACGCTGCTGATCCTGCACTTTCTGAACGGGAAGACGATGCGGTTTGGGGAACTGCAGCGCAATCTCCCGGATCTGACGCAGGCGACGCTGACCAAGCAGCTGCGCCTGCTGGAGGAGCACAGATTGGTGGCTCGGACGGTATATAGCCAGATTCCGCCCAAGGTGGAGTATTCGCTGACGGAATTGGGAAGGCGATTTGATCCCGTACTGGCGGAACTCGAGGCGTGGGGCAATCTGTATATCCAGGACTTGCGCGGGAAACAGCCCTCCGGCACACCTGCCGCCATTGAGATAGAGTAGACCACGCCCGAAGACGCGGCTTCAGTTCAGACCATCAACAAAGTCCCGAAGAGGATCAATCATTTCCGGCGACCTGTGCGCCGGAAATGCGTTTGTTCTCCCAGTGCGCACATTGGGAGAACAAACAACACCTTAAGTCAGTGCGCCGCCCGGAAATCCCGCGGGATTTCAGGCGCACGCAGTTTTTCCCTAACGCATCGAAAAAACCGAAGGGTTTTTCGATGCAGAACCCGCATCTTTTTCGGGATCTTCAGTGCGCCGAAGTTGTATTCGATCCTGTCCAGTGTTTCGACGGCGTATGGGTCCGAACAAAGGCCTTGCCGCGTCGATTCCGCCCTCCCGTAGAGCGGAATCAGCAGCGTCTCCATCTCCCTGTGCAGCGCGATCTTCTCTTTCATGGAATCCTCCCCGGCGAGCGTGGCACCTACATTCGTCAACAGTATACGGCAGGTCCGGTATTCCGGCAAGGGCCGGATGGGGGATGGTGGTTCACCCGATGCGCACTTTGACAGAATGGGTTTCTCCGGGGCGCGTGGGTATTGGCAAAAGGTTACCGTACAACGGCTCGCCGTCCAGTTCGATGGTGAGCGGCTTTTTCTCGCCGCCTGCCAGGTTTGCGATGTCGATGACGTAGGTCGCGCCGCGGAACTTCCGGGTGATGGTCAGCGCGGGAATCGCCGCGGGCAGACAAGGGTCGATCAGAAGCCCGTCGTACTGGGGCTTGACGCCCAGAATCACCTGGGATACGCAGTAGAAACTCCAGGCGGCGGTGCCAGTCAGCCAGCTGTTCTTGGCCTCGCCGTGGCGCGGCGCGTAAGGCCCCGCGATCATCTGGGAGTAGACGTAGGGCTCCGTGCGGTGCAGCTGCTGATCTTCGATATAGCTGGGGCAGGTGCGCCGGAACGTGTCAAACGCCCGGTCGCCGTGGCCCAGCACGGTCTCGGCGATGGTGATCCAGGGGTTGTTGTGGCAGAAGACGCCGCCGTTTTCCTTGTATCCCGGCGGATAGGAG
>JAEVZE010000027.1 GCA_023392395.1 Bacillota bacterium | reverse complement strand
CGATTGGCGGGCCTGCGCGGGGCTTCCATCATTCCCGGCGACCCGTGCGCCGGGAATGTGTTTCCAGAATCAGTGCGAACACTGGTGGAGGAAACAATACCTTCAGTCAGGGAGCCGCCCGGAAATTCCGTAGAGTTTTAGGCTCCCGCAACCTTCCACTTCGCGTTGAAAAGCCGCTTGCGGATTTTCAACGCCACGGATCAAAGTGCATTCAGATCGATCTTGGGCTCCCGGGCCTGCCGGTAGATCACGAATTTGGACCCGATCACCTGAATGGGTTCGGCGTGGACGCGCTCGCACAGCGCCTGGCAGGCCTCTTTCGCGTCGGCATAGGGCGCGTTCTTCTGCACCGTCACCTTGATCAATTCCCGCGCTTCCAGTGCGTCCCAGGCCTGTTTGGCCAGCGTATCGCCGATGCCTTCCTTGCCGATGTGCAGGATCGCGTCCAGCGTATTGGCCATCGAGCGCAGCGCCGCGCGCTGTTTGGTCGTCATGAGTATCTCCTCCTATTCGACAAAGTCGAATTCCATGTCGTCGATGGAAACCGTATCGCCTTCTCCCGCGCCCGCCTCGCGCAGCGCATCGATGACGCCCCAGCGGCGAAGCGTCCTGTGGAACCAGTTCAGCGATTGCTCATCGCCAAAGTTGACCGAACTCACCAGACGCTCCATCGACGGCCCGGACAGCACGTACACACCGTTTACGTTGCGGATGGTAAAGGGTTCCAGCACCGGTTCTTCGTAGAGTTCCTCTTCCAGGAAGGCTTGCGCGGCGGGAAGCGTCCTGAGCAGCGCCACGGCGGCGCGCATCAACTCCTCAAACCCTTTGCGAGTGGCCGCCGAGACCGGGAAGACCCGGACGGAAGGCCCCAGCTTTTCTTTGAGCCGCTCGAGGTTTTCCTCACTGCCCGGAAGGTCGATCTTGTTGGCCGCCACCAGCATCGGGCGCTTGGCAAGGTCTCCGTACTGCGTGAGCTCCTGCATGATCGCATCGAAGTCTTGAAGCGGATCGCGCCCTTCACTGCCGGAGATGTCCAGCACGTGGATCAGCATCCTGGTGCGCTCCACGTGGCGCAGGAAGTCGTGCCCCAGCCCTACGCCCTGAGAAGCGCCCTCCACCAGCCCCGGGATGTCGGCCAGCACGAAGGAATACTCGTCCTGCCGGGCGATGCCCAAGTTGGGCTGCAGCGTAGTGAAGTGATAGTTGGCGATCTTCGGCCTGGCTGCAGTCAACACCGAAAGCATTGTGGACTTGCCCACGTTGGGAAAGCCGATCAGCCCCACGTCGGCGATCGATTTGAGCTCCAAGAGGAACTCCCGGGCATGGGTGCGCTCACCGGGTTTGGCGAAGTTGGGGGCCTGCCGGGTGGGCGTCGCGAACCTGGCGTTGCCGAAGCCACCGTTCCCGCCCCGGAGAATCACCCGCCGCTCGCCGTTTTTGAACAGGTCGGCCACCACGCGGCCGGTCTCCTTGTCACGAATGACGGTACCGCAGGGCACCTCAATTTCGACGGACGCGCCCGCCTTGCCCTTGCAGCGGGCTCCCGCGCCGTCGTCGCCGTTTTCCGCCTGAAAAAAGTGCTTATAGCGGAAGTCCATCAGTGTATTCATGCGCTCGGTGGCGATAAAAGTCACGTCGCCACCCCGGCCGCCGTCTCCGCCGTCCGGGCCGCCCTGCTGCACGAATTTCTCACGATGGAAGGACACGCAGCCGTTGCCGCGGTCCCCCGCCTTGCACTCGATGGTGACCACATCCACAAATAGTGCCATGAAAACTCCTTCACCCGCATCTTGAGGTAATTATTGCCCGCTTTGCACAAATTCACACAGCCCATCCTTGAGCGGGCAGCGCTCACAGGCCGGTTTTCTGGCCGCGCAGCAACGCCGGCCGTGCCAGATCAATAAATGATGCGCGTGTCCACGCTCCCCCGCCGGGATGGCCTGGGTCAGCTGGATCTCGGTCTTCTCGGGCGTGTCGGCGTGGGCCAGGCCAATGCGGTTGGCGACCCGGAACACGTGGGTATCCACCGGGATTTCGTCGCCGCCGAAGGCCGCCATCAGCACAACCCCGGCCGTCTTCTGGCCGACGCCCGGCAGGTTCATCAGTTCCTCCCGGTTATCTGGTACCCGCCCGCCATATTGCTCCACCAGCGCCCGGCAGGTGGCCAGGATGTTCTTCGCCTTGGCGTGGTACAGCCCGCACTCCTTGATCTGAGGCTCCAGTTCCTCCTGGGTCAAGCTGGAGAGCGCGAACGCATCCGGATAGCGCGCGAACAGCACCTCGGTCACCTGGTTCACCCGCTTGTCGGTGCACTGGGCCGAGAGGATGGTCGCGATCAGCGTCTCGAAAGGATTGGAAAAATGGAGCTCTGCCCGCGCCTCCGGGTAGAGCGTCGAAAGCGCTTTAAAAACGCGCTGAACGTCCGGTTGATCCATAAACGCCCCTCTTTCGCACATTTTCATTATACGATATAACCGGGGCGAAGCACAATCAAACCGTAGGATTTTACATTCCGCTCAACGACAGTGCGGTGAGCCTTGGTCGCCCGCCGCCGCGCCGGTCGATCTGGTACAGCCCGATCAGGTTGGGCACGTGGGCGCGCCCGATGATCGATTGCACCGTCTGCGCATCGCGGATCG
>JAEVZE010000354.1 GCA_023392395.1 Bacillota bacterium | reverse complement strand
ATTTGTGAGAGTGCGCGGGTCAGCCGCGGAAAGGACATCCGCTCCCGGAGCTGCTTTCGCGTCAGCCCCGCGCTGCAGATCGATTTCGGCCCCGACCAGTTCTATCAATCGGTGGTGCTGGGCAACGACCTGACCACGATCACCGACCTTTTGATCACCCACACCCATGAAGACCACCTGGCGTTTACCGAGCTGGACCTGAGGGCAATGTCGGTGTGCGGCGCAGAAACGCCGGTGAACGTGTATGCGTCCCGGGCGGGCTGCGAATGGCTCAGGCGAGCCTGCGCGCCCTACGGATACGCGGCGCTTTTGTACGAGCCCTGCTACCGCCTGATTTCGGTGGATTACGGAAAGCCCTTTGTTGCGGGCGGGCTCCATGTTATGCCGCTCAAGGGCAACCACCGGGGATACGGCGAGGACGAGCACTCGGTCAACTACCTGATAAGGCTTCCGGACGGCAAGACGCTCTACTACGCCACGGATACCGGTTACTTTCTGGAGGAGACGTTTGAAGCCCTCCGGGGTGTGAAGCTTGACTATCTGGTGGTTGAGGGCACCTTCGGCGATTCGCCGCTCTTTCAGGACGCGCGGACGGATGGCCACATGGGCTGCCCGGGCGTGCTGACGGTGACGAGACGGCTCATGAAGCAGGGTACGCTGAGCGCTTCCTCCGGCGTGTACATCACCCACATCAACCACAAGCACACGCTGAACCACGAGAAAATGCAGGCGTTCTACGACGCGCAGGATCTGGGCGTCCGGTTCACCGTTGGGTACGACGGCATGGAGATCGGCGAGGGCGGATGAATCCGTTCTATGAAAACACGCGCCTTCCCGCAAGCAGCTGGAAGGCGTGTGTTTTGCATCGTGATGTCATCCGGCAGCGCGGATGAAACTGACCATGTCCGCCGCGCGGGGCTACTGCCGGGATTTCAGCGCGATCAGGTCGTCGTTTGCGCGCAGCACGGTTTGCGCGTCCACTTAGTCCAACAGCTTCCCGTTTCGGATGATGATCAGCACGTTCAGCCGCTCGACCTGCCTCAGGCGCAGGCTGGCCAGGGTTTTTCCGATCCACTCCGGCAGCGGCTTCATCTCGATGATGTCGTACCGGTCGGAGCGGTGGATCGACTCCATGAAGTCGTTGGTGATCAGGCTGTAGGCGAAGCGCTCGCCCATCTCGCGCTCGGGGAGAATCACGTGGTCGACGCCGATGGATTCAAAGATCTGCTTTTGCCGAAGGCCGTTGGCCTTGGCGACGACGTAGGTCACCTTCAGCTCCTTCAGGATCGTCGCGGTGACGGCGGCGGCCTCAAAGTCCTCGCCGAAGGCGATGACCACCACATCGAAATTGGAAATGCCCAGCTTCACCAATACCGCCTTGTCGGAGGCGTCCGCCTGCACGATGTGGGTGGCGTACTCGGCGGCTTCGTGTACGGGATTCTCCCGGATGTCGCAGCACAACACATTGTACCCGTTTTCGTACAGCGTCGCGGCCATCGCTCGGCCGAATTTGCTCAGGCCCAGGATGGCGAATTGAGTGTCCTTGCTGATGTTGATCTTCCGCATTGAAGTTATCCTCCTTTCCGCGTCAGCCGATCAAAACGTCTTCATTGGGATAACGGATGTGCTCGCTGGCGCTGTCGGTGCGGCGCGAGACCGATACGACCAGCGTCAGCGGCCCAATCCGCCCAATGTACATGCACAGAATCAGGATCACCTTGCCCGCGGCGGACAGGTAGGGCGTGATCCCGGTGGAGACGCCCACGGTGCCCAGCGCCGACGAGGTTTCAAACAGGATGTCCAGCACCGTATGAGGGAACGCACTGTTCACCTCCGTAAACGACAGCGCCACCGAAGACAGGAACCAGACGAACACCATCGCCAGCGCGACCGTCAGCGCCTTCTGCAGCGAGGTCACCGGCAGCGACCGCCCGAAGAAGTCGATGTGGCTTCTGCCCTTGAGCGTGCTCCAGGCGGACAGCAAGAGGACCGCCAGCGTCACCGTCTTCATGCCACCCGCGGTGCCGCCGGGCGAGCCGCCGATCATCATCAGAACACTGCTGAACAGCTTTGAGCCCTCCTGAAGCGCGCCCTGCGGGATCGTGAAAAAGCCCGCCGTGCGCAGCGTGACCGACTGGAAATACGAGGCCAGCAGCTTTTCACCAAACGGCATCGGCCCCAGCGTGCCCGGATTCGAGAATTCATACACGAGGAAATAGAGCGTTCCGAGAGAGAGCAGAAGCGCCGTCGAAATCAGCGCCAGCTTCGAGTGCATCGAAAGCCGGGCTCTGCGCGACGCGCCGCGTGACAGGCGGTAGCGGAGCATCCCATATAGTTCGTTCCAGACGGTGAAGCCGATGCCGCCCAGGATAATCAGCGACGTGATGACTAGGTTGAAAAACATCGCCCCTGAGAATGGGATGAAGCCCTCGTCACCGATCAGATCAAATCCGGCGTTACAGAACGCGGAGATCGCGTGGAAGATACCGCTGAAGACCGCCCTTGACCAGTCCAGCCCCTGGCGCAGGAAGAATACAGTCAGGCAGGCCGCGCCGATTCCCTCCGCCAGGAGCGTTCCGCGGATCACCAGCAGCAGCATCCGCACCATGCCGCTCAGATCGTTCAAGTTGAACGATGCCTGAAGGGTCAGCCGTTCCCTCAGCGTTACCTTGCGGCCCATCTGCACGATGGCCACCGCAAACAGCGTGGTCAGGCCCAGTCCTCCGGTCTGGATTAGCAGAAGGATGACCACTTTGCCAAAAAAACTCCAACTGGTCGCCGTGGTGACGGTCACAAGGCCCGTCACACACACCGCCGACGTGGCGGTGAACAGCGCGTCCAGCGGGAATGCGCGCTTTCCGGGGGCGTGCGCAACCGGCAGGCACAGAAGCAACGCGCCTGTCAGGATCACCAGCACAAACCCCAGCGCGACGATCTGGGACGGCGTCAGCCGCCTCCGAATCGTCTGCAGGATCGCAGTTACCACATCCGTGGTTTTATGAAAGGTCTTTAGTCCATGTGTGCTCATGATGTGAGATTATAGCATGCCCCGCGAAGAAATGATAGGGGTATGCTTCAATGCACCAAATTAGATTTTGTCCGGCGGATTGCATTCCGGACCGTTTACGCTGGCAAACGGCTGGAGGATTCCGGTTGTATGCCGGTTGGTATTGTGTTATACTTGTCGAAAGAGCTGTATGGGAAACTTTGGACGGAGGTCGGGGGCATGGACTTGCAGGCGTGGTGGAATTCGCTGGACGCGCTGATGCGGGTGCTGTATGCGATCGCAATCCCGGCCTCCTGCGCGCTGATGATTCAAATCGTGCTGATCGCGATCGGCCTGGGCCACGGAGGCGCGCCCGACGCGTTAGGTTCTCATCTGGGCGGGCCGGATCACTTTGACTTCCTCCCGGGCGGGGCCCACCACGGCGTAGACTTAACCGGGATGGACGCGGCCGGGCATGATTTCACGTCCGCACATCCGGATGCCGACGGCATGCATCCGGCCCCGGATTCGGGCATGAGCGAGTTGCGGCTGTTCTCAATCTCGGGCATCGTCAGCTTCTTCACCGTGTTCGGATGGTCCGCGATCATCCTATATAGCAACGGTCTGTACGCCGCGCTGGCAGTGGGCGGAGGCTTTGCGCTGGGATATGGCGCAATGTTCGGCGTGGCGAAGATGGTCCAGTGGTCAATGCGCCTGGCGGAGGACGGTAACCTGAACCTTGACAACGCGCTGGGGAAGACCGCCACCGTCTACATTCCCATCCCCGCGCCGGGCGGCGGAGAGGGCAAGGTGACCCTGACGCTGCAAGGCCAGTTCGTGGAACTGAGCGCCGTGACCGAAAAAGGGGAGGTCATACCCTCCGGCGCTTTGGTCAGGGTGACGGACCTGAAGGAAGGCGTGCTGGTGGTGGAGCGAACAGGCGCCGGGCAGGCGTAAAGGAGCGATCAAAGGCTTTCGCGGGCCTTGTACAGATGTTAGGAGGTTGTCTATGGGCTTGAACTTGCTGGCCATCCCGGTGGTTACGATCATTGTGCTGTTTGTGATCCTGATGGGGCTTTTGTCCCGCTACCGCAAGTGTCCGTCGGACAAGGTGCTGGTCATCTACGGCAAGGTGGGCACGGACAAGAGCGGCCAGAGCCGTTCGGCCAAGTGCATCCACGGCGGCGCGGCGTTCATCATCCCGGTGCTGCAGTCCTACCAGTACATGGATCTGACGCCCATCTCGATCATCGTAGACCTCAAAAACGCGCTGTCCAAGCAGAACATCCGCGTGGACGTGCCCTCCCGGTTCACCGTGGGCATCTCCACGGAGCCCGGCGTCATGCAAAACGCCGCCGAGCGCCTGTTGGGGCTGAAACTGCCCGAGATCCAGGAGTTGGCCAAGGACATCATCTTCGGCCAGCTGCGCCTGATCATCGCCACGATGGACATTGAGGAGATCAATACCGACCGCGACAAGTTCCTGCTGGCCGTGTCCAACAACGTGGAGATCGAGCTCAAGAAGATCGGGCTCCGGCTGATCAACGTCAACGTCACCGACATCAACGACGAGTCGGGCTACATCGAGGCGCTGGGCAAGGAGGCCGCAGCCAAGGCCATCAACGACGCCAAGAAGAGCGTGGCCGAAAAGAACCGGGACGGTGAGATCGGCCAGGCCAACGCCCACATGGACCAGCGCATCCAGGTCTCCGCCGCCGACGCCACCGCCATCAGGGGCGAAAATGACGCGAAGGTCGAAGTGGCCCAGTCGGACGCGCGCAGGCGCGAAAAGGAGGCCGAAGCGCTGCGCATCGCCACCGCCGCCGAAAAGGTGCAGGCGGCGCTGTCTTTGAAGGAAGCCTACGGCGCGCAGCAGGCGGCCGAGCAGACCCGCGCCGAGCTTGAGCGCGCGTCCCAGCAGGCGGACGTCATCGTCAAGGCCGAGATCGAAAAGCAGCAGGCCGAAATCGCCGCCGCGGCCCAGGCCGAAGTCACCCGGCGCAAGGCCCGCGGCGAGGCGGACGCCATCTTTGCCCGCATGGAGGCCCAGGCAAAGGGCGTCGAGGAAGTGCTGACCAGGCAGGCCGCCGGTATGGCAAAACTGGTCGAGGCGGCGGGCGGCAACACCGACGCGGCGGTCAAGTTCATTATCGCCGACAAGCTGGAGCAGCTGGTTCAGATGCAGGTCGAGGCCATCAAGAACATCAAGATCGACAAGGTGACCGTCTGGGATGGTATGAATGGCGGCTCGGGTACGCCCGCTACCGCCAACTTCCTGTCGGGCATGCTCAAATCCATCCCGCCCATGAACGAATTGTTTAAGCAGGCGGGCATGGAGTTGCCGCCCATTTTGGGCAGCGACCTGGAGAAGACCCCGGCGCAAAAGGAAGCGTAACCGCGCTTCGCCATTGGATCAGGATCGCTCTTGTGGCGCATCTTTCGCAAGCTGTTAAAAAAGCTGGACGGCAACTTGATGCCATCCAGCTTTTTGTATCTTTCGGGACGTCACTCGACCATCCCGATGCGGCCCATCTCCCGGTTCAATTCGGGCTTGGCCCCCACGATGGAGACGGAAACGCCCCGCGTGGTCAGCTGCTCGCGCAGTTCGTTCAGCGCGCTCAGCGCGCTCAGGTCGGCCGAATAAGCGCTGGAGAGGTCGATGATGACCGCGTTTGCGCCCTCGGCCAGCGCCTCGATCTTGCGAATGCTGCCCTGGGTGCCGAAAAAGAGCGCGCCCCGCAGACGAATCACGCGCCGCCCGTCGCTTTGGTCCTCCGAGGACACCGCCAAGAACGCGCTCTTGACCACAAACGAGATCGCCGCAACTAAGATGCCCGCCACGATGGCGATGGTGAGATCAAACAGCACCGTGCAGACGAGCGTGACCAAGTACATCAGCATCGCGTGCTTCATGCGCGAGGAGAAGATCTGGCGGATGGCCGCCCACTCGTTCATGCGCCAGGCGGTCACCATCAATACCCCGGCCAACGCCGCCAGCGGGATCCTGGACATCACCCCGCCCAGGAGGAACATGGAGGCGATCAGCGTCAGTGAATGGATCACGCCGGTCAGACGGGTCTGCTGGCCCGCCTTGATCGCCACCGACGTGCGGGCGATGGCCGCGGTGGCCGGAACGCCGCCGATCAGCGGCATCAGGAGGTTTCCGATGCCCTGAGCCATCAGTTCGCGGCGGGCGTCCATCGTCTCGTCCTTCATGCGCCCGGCGCTGAGGCCGCACAGCAGGCTTTCAATCATGCCCAGCGCCGCGATGGACACCGCCGGACTGGCCACATCCAGCATGCCGCGGAGGGAAAGGCCGCCAAAATCCAGCCGGCTGGAGCCGATCAGCGAGCGCGGAATCTCACCCACTTCGCGCACCGCGGCGGCGGACGGGTTCAAAAGGATGTTGAGCGTGAGCACCGCCGCGATGGCGACCAGCGACCCGGGCACCGGCCACTTGCGAGGCCAGAACAGCATGATGCAGATCGCGGCGCCGCCCATCATCATCGCCTGCAGGCTGGGCGAAAAGCCCAACTGGTGGTAGGACAACAGCTTCTCCATCAGATCTGCGCCGCTGGAGTGCACACCGAAGAAGTTGTCCACCTGGCCCAGCGCGATCACCAGCGCGATGCCCGAGGTGAACCCGGCGATCACCGGCGACGGGATGAACTGCACCAGCCCACCCACGTTCATCAGCGACATCAGAATGAGGAGCGCTCCGGACAAGAGCCCCGCCAGCAGCACCCCGTTGATGCCGTGGCGCGCGCTCACCCCAATCAGGATGGCCGACATCGCGCCGGTGGGGCCGGAAATCTGATAGGAAGCGCCCGACAGCGTCCCGATCAGAAGCCCTGCGGCGATGGCGGTCACCAGGCCCGCCGCCGCGTCGGCGCCGGAGCTGACGCCAAACGCCAGCGCAAGCGGCAGGGCCACCGACGCCGCGGTGAGCCCTGCCATAAGATCTTTCATCAATTTCGTGGTATTGTAGCCGGAGAACTCTTTGCCCAGGTCCCGGAGGTATTTGGCAATCATCCGAAACTTCCTCTTTTGCGCCTGCGGAATTCCTCGTGCATCATACGGCAAACGGGTGCAAGGATCAACGGAGAAAGGGAAAATTCGGAGGGAATTTGGCCGGCCATCCCCTGTGGGATTTTCACGATCCGATTGATTGTGAAACCGAGAAATGACACAACATGGCGCAGATTCCGTTAGGATGGGCTTCGCGGCTTGCGCAGAATTACATGCTCGCGCAGATTTCTTCCTTCGCGTTGAAAGACCCTTGGGTTTTTTCAACGTTCTGGAGATTACATCAACTGCGCGAAGAACGAGGCGACGGTGGCTGTGAGCAGGCCGCACACCGTGATGGCCAGCGAGCTCATCGCGCCCTCCACCTCGCCGATCTCCATGGCCTTGGCGGTGCCGATGGCGTGAGCCGCCGTTCCCAGCGCCAGCCCCTTGGCGACGGGCTCGTGAATGCGCAGGAGCCGAAACAGTCCTTCCGCGATCACGTTGCCCAGGATCCCGGTCACGATGATCACCGCGACCGTGATGGTAACGGCGCCGCCTAGCTCCTGGCTCACCCCCATGCCGATGGCGGTGGTGATGGACTTGGGCAGCAAGGTCACGTACTGCTGGTGGCTCAATTGGAAGAGCTTCGAGAGAATCAGGATGGAGACGAGGCTGGCCAGTACGCCGGACAGGATGCCCGCCGCCAGCGCTTTGATGTGGCGCTTGAGCAGCGCCGTCTGCTCATACAGCGGCACGGCCAGGCAGACCGTCGCCGGGGTCAGGAGGTATGAGATGTACTTTGCACCGCTGTAGTAGCTGTCGTAGTCCACACTCAGAAGGCAAATGGCCGCCATCGTGAGCAGGATAGAGATCAGGAGGGGATTGAACAGCGCCAGTTTGAACCTGCGCTGCAGGAGCCTGCCGATCTCGTAGGCCGCGAGGCTGATGACGACGCCAAAGTACACGGAATCCGTGAAAAAAGCCCTCATTCGTCCACCCTCTTTTCGTCCAGCCGGATCACGGCCTGGGTTACACGCCCAGTCACCGCCATGACGATCACGGTGCTGATCACCGTGATCACCCCCACCGGCAGAAGGATGGGCCTGAGCGCGTCCCATGCGTTCAGAAGCCCCACCGCGGCTGGGATGAACATCACCGGCATGATTTCAATGAGGAATTTGGCGGCGTCCCGCACATGATGCGGCTTGATCACGCCAAAGCTTAGTGCCGCGAACATCAAAATCAGCCCGTACACGCTGGCGGGAATGGGGAATGGGATGAGCGCCCTCAGGCCCTCGCCCAGAAAAGTAATACCAGCCACCAGCAGAAACTGCCGTACCAGATGCACCAGCCACGCCCCCGATCGCATCCATTCCGTTTGTTTTGTCATTATAGCAGCACTGTTTGAAATTTCAACGCAGGAAAGCGGCAGATCCGGCAAAGTTTTGCGAAGCGGGCAGCGCGGGGCGACTGGAAAGCCCACCCCGGAAGTTTGCCGGAACATTTGCAGCATTTTTGCAATAAACTACATTAAATGGTAAAATTTTTCCGATTTGACGAATTATGGGAAAAATAGTGTTACACTTATGTGGTCAATGTATGGTCATGGTGAAATAACGTGGAGTGCATCGGACGCCTCCCCGAAGGATGGAGAACAAATCGGCATGGATGCGATGACCATCAATCTTTTCGAAATCCTACAATGTTTTTCCGATGCCGTCGATATGGTGCTGCCCGAATTCACCAATCATCAGCATCAGGTCGCCATGTTGGCCTACCGCATCGCGCAGCAGATGGGGCTCTCCGAGAGCGCCCAGCGAAACGTGCTGATGGCGGGGCTCGTGCACGATGTCGGCGCGATCTCCGCTCGCGAGCGTCTTGAGCTCATCGAATGCGAACCGGTGACGGTGCACAGCCACGGCTTTCGCGCCGCGCGGCTTTTGGAGGAATACGGACCTTTTGCGATGACGGCAGACATCGTCCGGTACCACCACCTGCCGTGGGAATATGGGCAGGGGCAGTTCTGTATGGGGCGGATCGTGCCCATCGAAAGCCACGTGCTGCACCTGGCCGACCGCGCGTGCCTGAAGTTCCGCCGCGATCTTGACCCGCTCAACCAGGTGGAGGGGATCATCGGCTGGGTGCGCCAGCAGTCAGGCAAGATGTTCGCGCCCGGGATCGTCGACGTGCTGGCGGAGATTTCCCGCCGGGAATACGTCTGGCTGGAGCTGCGCTACAACACGCCGCTGGACTCCAAGCCCATCGAAACCGCAAAGCAGCGGCTGGCCATGGAGGACGTACTGAGCCTGGCCAGAATGTTCTCACGCATCATCGACTTTCGGAGCCGCTTCACCGCGACGCATTCGGCAGGCGTGGCGAAGACCGCCGAGAAGCTGGCGGAACTGGTCGGCTTTTCGAGGTCGGAATGCCTGCAAATGCTGATCGCGGGCTACCTGCACGACCTGGGCAAGCTGGCCATCGACAGCGCCATTCTGGAGAAGCCGGGCAAGCTCACGCCCGAGGAGTATAACTCCATCCGCAGCCACACGTTCATGACGTACCACCTGCTGGGCCGGATCAAAGGCTTTGAAACCATCCGGCGCTGGGCGGCGTTTCATCACGAGCGGCTGGACGGCAAGGGGTATCCCTTTCACCTGACGGCGGAGAGTATCCCCGTGGGCGCGCGCATCATGGCGGTCGCCGACGTGCTCAGCGCGGTGACCGAGCCGCGCCCTTATCGCGACGGCATGAGCCGCGAGCAGACGATCGAAACGCTTCGCGCCATGTCGGAAGAAGGCGCGCTGAACCAGCACATCGTGACGCTGGCGCTGGACAACATCGACTGCCTCCGGGATACCTGCATGGAGAGCCGGGCGCGGGCCGCGGAGGAGTACCGACGCTTTTTTGACGTGGAAGCGTGACACGCTTGAGATTCGATCCGGCGGGCGCGCTCCCGCCACGGGATACCGGTTTGGGCAAGGCAAGCTACCTCTGCAGGAGGAGCCGGACTTTGTCCCTGTGCGTGAACAGCACGCAACCGCCCGAGTGGTCTTCTGTCAACAGATTCCCGTCCCGCAGATGCGTGAACAGCGGGGAATGGAGCGCCTGCCTGAGCGACGTCTCCCGGACGTTGACGTCCGAATAGGGCGAAAAGGGGCAGGGCTCCGCGCCGCCGTGGGCATTGATGTGGAAGAAGCCCCGGCCCGCCGCAAGGCACCCGCCAGACGCCATTTCGTCGCCCGGAAAGGCGATGAAGAGGATGTCGCCGGGTTCTGTCCGCAGCTTAATCAGCCGGTCCGCAAGGTACGCCCGCTCGGTCTCCTCCGGCGCGAGATCCGAGGATTCATCCTCCACCGGCACGTAGTCCACGTAAACGATCACCTTGAAGCCCTGATCGCGCAATTCGCCTAGAAAAACGCTGCTGGTCACGGTTTGAATGTTTGCTTTGGTGACGGTGACCGACGCGCCGAACAGGATCCCGCTCTCCTTCAGGAGCCGGACGGACTGCATCAGCCGCCGGTAGACCCCGCCGCCGCGCCGCGCGTCGGTCTGGGCTTCATCTCCCTCGATGCTGACAATCGGGATCAGGTTTCTGCACCGGCTCAGAAGGTCCACAGCCGCGTCGTCGATCAGCGTGGCGTTTGTGAAGACGGGAAACAGCACGTTCTGGATGCTTCCCGCCGCCTCGAGCACGTCGCGCCGCATCAGCGGCTCGCCTCCGGCCAGCAGGATGAACCCGACGCCCATCCCGGCGGCCTCCTCAAACACCTTTCGCCAGTCCGCGTCTGAAAG
>JAEVZE010000326.1 GCA_023392395.1 Bacillota bacterium | reverse complement strand
CGGCGTGGACGGCTTCTTCGTCATGAAGACCTCCAAGCAGCAGGAAGCGGCCAAGAAGCTGGTCGGCTGGCTGTCCTCCTCCGGGTTTGAGGGCGGCTACCTGGGCGATGGCAACGTGCCGGTGCTCCAGTCGCTGGCCAAGGAAAAATGCAGCGCGCTGGCCATCCCGAACAATTACGAGCTGTTCTACAACGGAGAGGTTCCGATGAAGCAGGTCTCCGCGCCGGTATCCTTCTCCGAGGTTTCGTCCATTGTGCTGCGCGCGATGAGCGAGATCTGCGTCAACAAGGCGGACGTACAGTCCACGCTGGACGCCGCGGCAGACGAGATCAACCTGGCGCTGCAAGGCTAATCGCATGGCACACAAAAACCCCGAGGGTTTTTGTGTGCGAGGAAAAAAACTGCGCGAGCCTGAAATTCTCACGAATTTCCGGGCGGCTCACTGACCAAGGGAATTGTTTCCGCCACCAGTATGCGTACTGATGGCGGAAACACGGAACCGGCGCACAGGTCGCCGGTTCCGATGGAAATCCGGGCTGGCGGGGCTTTCCTCCCCGCCAGCCCGCTTAAGGCCGGGGCGTAATATTCGCAGGCATCCAGAGGTCTTAGGCAATTCCGGCACAAGGCTCTTTCGCCGGACTCGTATTGAGGCAGGAGTGAACGGCATGGCGGGAACAAAGCGCGCAGCGGGCTACATGCGCAACAAACGCTACATGGACAACTTGGCCGGGTACGCATTTCTGGCGCCGGCGATGGCGGGGTACATCCTGTTCATCTTCGGCCCGATCGTACTGTCGGCCGTGCTTTCGTTTTTCAACTACAGCCTGATCCAGACCCCGAAGTTCGTGGGGCTGGGCAACGTCCAGCGCATGATGAAAGACGCGCTGGTGGGCAACTCCTTTGGCAACACCTTCAAATTCCTGGGAATTCTGGTGCCGATCCACTGCGTGCTGGGCCTGATCCTGGCCTTCATGGTCAGCCGCACCCGGAGGCTTCAGTCGGCCTACCGCACCTCGATCTACTTCCCCTCCATCGTGACCACCGCCTCGGTCACCATCGCGTGGGCGTACCTGTTTTCCACCGATACCGGCGTGATCAACTATTTTCTGCGCCTGATGGGTGGCGGCAACGTCAAGTGGCTGACCGACCCGACGATGGCCTATGTGACGATCGCGCTGTTCAGCTTCTGGAAGTTCATCGGGACCACGTTCCTGTACTACTACATCGGCCTCAAAAACATCCCGGAGACCTACTACGAGGCGGCGCAGATTGACGGCGCTTCGACGGTGCGGACCTTTTTCTCGGTGACGCTGCCCCTGCTCACGCCTACCGCGTTTTTCGTGGTGGTGACCAACGTCATCGGCGTGTTCCAGATCTTTGACGAGCCGTTTCTTTTGACCAGCGGCGGCCCCGGCAGCGCGACGCGCACGGTGGCGCTTGAGATCTACGAGCGCGCGTTTTTGCAGACCAAGATCGGCTACGGCGCGACCATTTCCTTCGCGCTGTTCCTGATCATCCTGGCCGTCACGGTCTTCCAGTTCGTCGGCCAGAAAAAATGGGTCAATTACGACTACGAATGAGGAGGTGAAGCGGATGAAAAAGCGCAAGGCCCCGGTGGTCATCCTGCATGTGCTCCTGTTTACCCTGTCCCTGATCATGATCGCGCCGTTTCTGTGGATCCTGTCCACATCGCTTCGGCTCCCCAATGAATCGTTCAAGCTGCCGCCGTCGTTTTTTCCCAGCTCGTTCCACTGGCAAAACTACGTGGACGTGTTCACCATCTTCCCGTTCTTTGACTGCATTATGAACAGCGTCAAGGTGGCGGTGTTTTCGGTGGGCTTCAACCTGATCGTGTCCACAATGGCGGGCTACGCGTTCGCCCGCATCCCGTTCAAGGGGCGGAACTTCGTCTTCCTTACGTTCCTTGCGGGCATGATGGTGCCGGTGCAGGCGACGCTGATCCCCACCTACATTGTGCTCTCCAAGATCGGGCTGGTGGGCACCCACTGGTCGCTGATTCTGCCCGCGATCATCAGCCCCTTGAACATCTTCTTCATCCGCCAGTACATGATGACCATCCCCGGCAGCTATGAGGAGGCCGCGACCATCGACGGCGCCAGCCGTTTCAGGATCTACGCGCAAATCTTCGTGCCGATGTCCACTTCGGTGATCATCATGACCTCCCTGCTCACGTTCCTTGCGACCTGGAACAGCTTCCTGCAGCCGCTGGTGTACCTGTCCAAGTGGGAGATGATGACGCTGCCGCTGGGCCTGAAGACCCTGAACGGCATGCGCAACACCGGCAGCGTGTCGGTGGTGCTGGCGGGCGTCACGATTTCGCTGGTGGTGCCCACACTTTTGTACACCTTCGGCCACAAGTACATCCTGCAGGGCAGCGTCATGTCCGGCTTAAAGAGTTGATCGCATCACCAAACATTCAGGAGGATACGCATTATGGAACAGTTCACCTACAAGGGCGCGAAAACCCGCGAACTCTCCTTTCCGCTTGGCGGCATCGGCAGCGGCTGCATCGCACTATCCGGCACTGGCCAATTGATCGACGCGGAAATCTTCAACCGGCCGGACAAGGGCTCGCATCTGGGCTTCACCCACTTCGCGGTCAAGGCCGAGGACGATCAGAAGGTGCTGGACGCCCGCGTGCTGCACTCGGACGTGCAACCGCCCTACACCGGCAAAATGCATCGGCCCATGTACAACGGCTTTGGCTTCGGCGTGGACCGGGAATCGCTCTCCGGCCTGCCCCACTTCCGTGCCTCCGCCTTTACCGGAACCTTCCCGGTCGCCAAGATCGACTTTGAGGACGAGCACTTCCCCGGACAGGTGTCGCTGGAGGCGTTCAACCCGTTTATCCCGCTGAACGAGGACGAATCGTCCATCCCCGGCGCGTTCTTTGAAATCTCGCTGACCAACGACCAGAGTACGCCGCTCCGCTACACCGCCTGCTTCTCCGTGGCCAACCTCTACACCCGAAAGCCCGGAATCCACACCTTTGAGCGCAAAAATGGGCTTTCCATGATGACCCTCCGAAACCGCGAGGCCTCGGACCCGGACGACGTAAAATTCGGCGACCTGTCTTTTGGCACCGATGCGGATGATGTGAACGTCACCCGCTACTGGTACCGGGGCAACTGGTTTGACAACCTTGCCACCTACTGGAAGGATTTCCGCGAATACGGCCGGATTCAGGACCGCGACTACCCCACCGGGGAGGACGCCCACGTAGGCTACTCGTCCCAGGAGGTCGCTTCGATGGCCGCGACGGTTTCGGCGCAGCCGGGCGAGACGGTGAAGGTCCGGTTCGTGCTCAGCTGGTCCACGCCCAATTGCGTCAACTACTGGAACCCGGGCGATGTCAGCTGCGCCACCGGCTCCGGCTGCGCCTGCCAGTGCGATACGCCCAACAAGACCTGGAAGAACTACTACGCGACGCTGTGGCAGGACTCAAAGGAAAGCCTGACCTACGCGCTGTCAAACTTTAGCCGCCTGCAGAGCGAGACAAAGGCCTTCCGGGACGCGCTCCTTTCCTCCTCCCTACCGCCGGAGGCGCTGGAGGCGGTGTCGGCCAACCTCTCGGTCATCAAGTCGCCCACGTGCCTGCGGCTCACCGACGGCTCGCTGTACGGCTTTGAGGGCTGCCACTGCGACAGCGGCTGCTGCGAGGGCAGCTGCACCCACGTGTGGAGCTACACTTATTCAATCCCCTTCCTGTTCCCAAGGCTCGAGCGCTCCATGCGGTCGCTCGAGTACGCCTACAACATGAATCCGGATGGCGGGATGAGCTTCCGGCTAATGCTGCCGCTGGGCCGCTCGAGGATGCAGTTTCGCCCCTGCGTGGACGGCCAGTATGCCACCGTCATGCGCGTTTGGCGCGAGTACAAGATCTCAGGCGACAAGGCGTGGCTAAAAAGCCTGTGGCCGGAAATCAAGCGCTCTGTCGAATTTGCCTGGTCGCCGGAAAACGGGGACCAGTGGGACCCGAACAAGGACGGCATCCTGGAAGGCCGCCAGCACCACACGCTGGACATGGAGCTGTTCGGCGAGAACGCCTGGCTGTCGGGCCTGTACCTGGGCGGCCTCAAGGCGGGCGCAAACATCGCCCGTGAACTGGGGGACGAGGACACCGCGCTGGAGTACGAGCGCGTGTTTATGTCCGGCCGGGAGAAGCTCAACCGGGAGCTGTTCAACGGCGAATACTTCATCCAGAAGATCGACCTGACCGACCGCAGCGTGCTGGACCCCTACGCGCTCGGAGCGCGGGCGCTTCAGAACCAGGACGTGTACGCCGCCTACTGGAACGACGAGAAGAAGGAGATCCTCTACCAAATCGCGGACGGCTGCGGCATCGACCAGGTGCTGGCCCAGTGGCACGCCAACCTGATCGGCCTTGGCGATATCTTCGACCACAACAAGGCCGTCAGCGCCCTGAAATCCATCTACAAATACAACTTTATCCCCAACATGCGTTCCCACTTCAACCCCTGCCGCCTGTACGCGCTGAACGACGAGGCCGGGACCATCATCTGCGCCTGGCCCGAGGGGACGAAGCTTCCTGCCATCACCATCGTCTACGCCGAGGAGACCATGCACGGCTTCGAGTACCAGGCGGCCATCCACATGATCCAGGAGGGCATGGTGGAGGAGGGCCTTCGCATGGTGCGCGCCGTGCGCGAGCGCTACGACGGCGAAAAGCGCAACCCGTGGAACGAGATCGAGTGCGGCAGCAACTACGCGCGCTCCATGGCCAGCTACGCGCTGCTGCTTGCGTTCTCCGGCTTCCGCTACGACGTGCCCAAGGGGCTGATCGGCTTCCATCCCATCGGGGACCTTGACAACTTCAAGTCCCTCTGGTCGCTGGACGGCGGCTGGGGCCAGGTGGCGTTTGAAAGTGACCGGGTGCGGCTGACGCTCTCAAGCGGCGCCATCCAGGTCAAGACGCTGGAACTGTCCAAGGCGGGCCGTTCCCCCAAGGCGGTCGCCATCGATGGCAAGCCCGTCTCGTTCGCCGCCACCGGGGACGTGATCGAACTGAGCGCCCTCCAGCGCGTGGAGCGGGAACTGACCGTGGAGTACGTATAACAAGGTCTTCCACCTTATGAAAGACCCCCTCTCGGCATCGACCGGGAGGGGGTCTTGATTGGTTGTAGATTTCGCTATCTCTCCTGGAACTCCACCGACACCTGGTAGGCGTCGTAGCGGGCGAAGTAGCGGCGCAGCCGCTCCGGCAGCCCTTCGGCCAGGAAGCGCCCGGCGCCATGCAGTTCGATCTCGCCCAGCGCGCGGCTGACGGCGGCGCCCCGATGGATTTCGCAGGGGGCGGGGTCGCCAAAGAATTCCAGGCACATGGACAGGATCACGTCCTCGGGCAGCGTCAGGCGCTCGATTCGATCGTCATACACCGTGTGCCCGGCCTCGTCCTGGATCACGACCCGCGTCACGCGCCGCTTGGCAAAGAGGCCCATCGATCAAGTGATCTCCAGGTAGTCCGGATCGGGCAGTTCCGGGAACAGCGCGGTGGGTAGCGTCTGATACCAGTAGGCGACGGAAGCCATGTCGTCCTGCCGGGGCTGATAGCGCCAGTCCTTGTACCAGCCCAAGTCCTGAATGGTGACCCTGAGGTCGCTGTCGAAGCGGATCGGATCCACCACGTGCCAGCGGTACATCGAGAAGCGCTGCTGCGACTTGTACAGCCCGTCGGGGATCTGCACATGGTACATACCGCCGTAGAGCGAGTTGTAGGTGGTGTACTTGCCCGCCACGTCCCAGTCAAACGCGCCCAGGAAGTAATCCTCGGTGCCGGTGCCGCAGATGGTGGGGTTCTCGTCGCCGTCCATGAAGAACTTGATTTCCCCCTCGCCCCACCACTTGCCCAGGCCGTTGAGGCCCACGGACAGCGAGGTGCCCACGTAGTGGCCGCGGCCCTTGACACCCTCCAGTATCGTGAAGTCCTCCTTGAAGGGCACGGGGTTGACGCGGCGGAACTGGGCGTGGAAGTAGGCGGCTTCCTCCGGGATCTCCATCAGCGCGTAGTTGACCTGGTAGTAGACGATGCGCTCCTTGTCTTTGTGGCGGTTTTCCAGCGTGATCTTGGCCTTCTTGCGGAAGGGCATGGACCAGTAGCAGTTGAGCGCGTGGTTGGGGTTCACGCACACCATCGCGGAGTTCAGCTGGTCAAACTTCACGTCGAACCAGTTTTCACTGTTGTTGTACCAGCCGCAGGCGAAGAAGTCAGAGATCGGCGCTTCGACGCTGGGCTGCTCCTGGTCGTCCCAGTAGAAGCGGATGATGATGTCGCGGCTGATGTGGCCGGTGAGCCAGATGCTCTGGATGACGCCGGGGCCCTCGATCTCGGCCATGGTGAACACCTCGCCTGGCTGCACCGCGTAGGAAGGCGAGACCTTCCAGCCCCTGCCCAGGTCGCGGGCGCACTTTTCGCCGGTGCCGGCGGTGGCCAGCGCGCCGTTGTTCTTTTCGCCGGTCATATTTTCCGCGGAAATGCTGCGGGACTTGGCGCTGGAGAGGAGCGGCAGCGTGGAAGGGTTGGTGAAGAATCCGTCGAACATGGCAGGTTCCCTCCTTGAAATCACCGGTCAACTCATTGTCCGGCTTGTGTTTTGAGATTGGGGTGTTCCTGGATGCGGCTGAGCAGGCTCAGGAAGATTGCGTCCCTGCCCATGAAGTGGTAGTCGCCGTAGGCGATGAAGGGGACGAAGAGGTCCTCCTCTTGGATGCCGTACTTCTGGCAAAGCGCAAGCTGCTCCCTGACCCCCTCTTCTGTGGCCAGGTCGTACTTTTCCACCGTGTACCCCTCGGGCAGCGCGTACCGGAGCCACCTGGAGACTTCCTTGCAGCTCTCGCAATAGGAGGAGTACAGGTAGACGATGTTGCCCGGTTCCCGCTGCGCCTGCTCCTCGGCCGTTTTCTGGACGGCGTCGTAGCCGGGGTAGCCGGTCAGGCCGCCCTTCAGGTAAGAGACAATCTGGTCGTCCTGCGACCCGTCCGCCAGGAACACCGCCTCGCCGATGAACATGGTGGGCCAGGGCACATCCCCCTGAATGCCCAGCGCCTTCAGGCGCTGGTCGCGCTCGTCCAGAAGACCGGAATCCTCCCGCAGGTTGTACAGGATCAGATCATAATCGTCGCCCTTCAGCAGTTGTTCGTAGCGCACCGCCATCTCGCGCTCCACGGCGCACTCGCCGCAGCCGCGGCCCACACCGCCCATGCACTTGCCGCAGGGGTCGATCAGGTAGACCTCAAGCCGCACCTTCTGGGGCTCGGCAAAGACCAGAAGGCTCACAGCCATCATCAGCGCGATCAGCGGCGGCAGAATCTTTTTCATCTTGGCACGCGCTCCGTCTGCGCCGGGAGTTTGGGGAAGGTGCCGTGGGGCTCCAGCTGATACCAGTAGGCAACGGTGGAGATGTCGTCGCAGCGCTCAAACATCGCCCCTTCGCTGGACCCGATCTGCTGGATGGTCACGCGAAGGTTCTTGTCGAAGGCGATGGGGTCGTAGATGTGGAAGCGGTACATGCCGTGCATGCCGGAGAGGCTGCCCGCGTACTCCTCCTCATCCACCGGGATGGGCATGCTGGCAAACGGGTAGCCCATGAAGGGCGTCATGAACAGCGCGGGCTCCACCATCCGGTGGTGCTGCCGCAAAAACCGCCCACCGAAGTAGTTCTCCAGCCCGCCGTCGCAGATGCTGGGCCAGGTGTCGTCGTCGATGTAGAACTTGACCTCGCCCTCGCCCCACCAGTCTCGCTGCAGCGGCATATAGGCCACGTACATGCCCATGAACTTGCCGCGGCCGGTCACGCCGTCCAGCACCGTAAAGTCCATGCCCTTTTCGGTCTGGTTGTCGCGCCGCCACTGGGCGTGGAAGTAGCCCACGTCCTCGGGCAGAAGGTCGAGCAGCGCGTAATGAATGGAGTAATAGAACTTTTCCACGCGCTCGCCCTGGTTTTGCACGGTGATGCGCGCCGCGCGGCGGAACGGCATCGAGAAAAAGCAGTTAAACCCGCCCGCCGGGGCCACCACGATGGGCAGCGAGTTGATTTGCGTCCTACGGGCAAAGCCGCAGCAGAAGAAGTCCCCCAGCGGGCATTCGACCGACGGCTTCTTTTCGTCGTCCCAGTAGATGCGCAGCACGATGTCCCTGAGCGCGTTGGCGCGGGCGTGCTCGCACTCGGGCAGCGAGAACCAGATGCGCTGGATCACGCCGCAGCCGCGGATGTCGCCCAGCATGGTGGCGCAGTCCTCCATCAGCGTGATGGACGGCGAACCCTTGCGGGAAACGCCCAGCGGGCTGGACTCGTGCCCGCCCATGTTCTTATCGCCGGTGATGTTCTCCGGACTGATGCACCGGGTGCGCACGCTGTTTAGTATCGGCGCGGAGCCCAGTCCTGTTTCTAAATTATGGCCCGGTCCAAGTTTCAGGTTTGCCATAGGCCATCCCCCTTTGTGAATACCAATGCAAAATATTGTTTCGTCCAAAGCGGCGAGGGATTTTCGATGCAGGGCTAGGAGCCGGAGTGAGCCGTAGCAGCGCTACGGTGAACGGAAGGCGACACAACGGCGTGCGATTCAAATCCATTTGAATCGCGCGGTCGCGAAGCGACTTGGTTTCCCCCCGGGGAAACCAACCTCCCCTGCGCGAAAAGCACCACCGCGACGACGAAAGAATGTTTGGAATTGGTATAAGCGCTTTTCCCGATTTTATCACAGTTTGCCGGGGTTTGACATAGGCTTGTGACACAAAACGCTGCGCCCGTCGCCAAGGCCCATCATCGGCGGCCGGGAGGACGTGCATTGATCGGTCACATACGGACAGCGCGACGCGAATTTGCAGGTCGTCAGCGTGAATTCCCGGGTCTCCGCCTCCGACATCACGATGCTGCTCTTCCACTTTTCGCCCACGTGGGGCACCGAGTTCATCAGAAGCCACGTGTATGGGTGGGCGGGGTTTTCCATGATCGCCTTGGACGGCCCGAACTCGATCAGGCTGCCGCGGTAGAGCGTGGCGATGTAGTCCGAAACGTAGTAGGCGGTGGACAGGTCGTGGGTCACATAGATGAAGCTGATGCCGTACTCGTCCCGGATCTTCCTGAAGAGGTTGACGATGTTGATCTTCATCGAGGCGTCGATCATCGCCACCGGTTCGTCCGCGATGATGAGCTTTGGCGAGGTGATCAGCGCCCGCGCGATCGACACCCGCTGCAGTTCGCCGCCGGAAAACTGGGTGGCGTACTTGCCCGCGACCACGTCCAGGCTCATGCCCACGGACCGGAGCGCCTTGTCCACCTTCTCCCGCGCCTGCGCCTTCGAGCGCGCGCCGCCGTAGGAACGGGCGGTGTCCATCAGGTATTTGGTGACTTCCCGGCGGGAGGAGAACGCGTCGAAGGGGTTCTGAAAGATCGGCTGCACCATCCGGCAGAAGTCCTTTTCCTTCAGCGCGCGTCGGCTGGTCAGGTCGCGCCCGTCCAGCAGGATCTGCCCGGAGGTCGGGGCCAGGAGCCTTAGGATCATCTTGGTCAGCGTGGTCTTGCCGCAGCCCGATTCACCCACCACGGACAGTATCGACGCGCGCCCGGCCGGAAGGCTGAAGGACACGTCGTCCACGGCGCGCATTTTTTTGCGCGAAAGGAAGCCGCCGATGCGGAATTCCCGCGTCAGTCCCTTGACTTCCAGGAGTTTGTCCGCCATCGTTTACGCGCCTCCTTTCAGTTCGTCCATCCGGAGGCACGCGGCATAGCGGCCCGGCTCGACCTCGGTCAGTTCGGGGATCTTTTCGGTGCACGCGGCGCAGGCAAACCTGCAGCGCGGCGCAAAGCGGCAGCCGGGCGGCGGATTGCGAAGCGACGGCGGCGCGCCGGGGATGCCCTCTCGCTCCGAGTGGTCGCCCACCCTGGGGAGCGCACCGATCAGCATCCGGGTGTAGGGGTGCAAGGGACGCGCGAAGATCTCCTCGGTTGGGCCCAACTCCACCAGGCTCCCGGAATACATGATGCCAAGGCGGCGCGTGATCTGGTAGTGCACGCCCATGTCGTGGGACACGATCACCAGCGTGTTCCGCATCTTCTTCTGAAGCTCGGTCAGCATCATCAGGATATTGCGCTGCACCACCACGTCCAGTGCCGTGGTCGGCTCGTCCGCAAAGATCATATTCGGTTGCAGGAAGGTGGCCATCGCGATGACCACGCGCTGGCGCATGCCGCCGGAGAGCTGATGGGGATACGCCGTGAGCACGTCGAGCGGCAGGTTGAGTTCGGTCAGGTACTGCGCCACCCGGTCGTGCATCGCCTGTCGGCCCTCGCCCCTGCGGTGGCGGCGGAACAGCTCGTAAAACTGGTCCTCGATCCGGTAGACCGGGTTCAAAACGCTCATCGCGGCCTGCGGCACGTAGGAGATCTGGTCCCACCAGGCCTGCCCAATTTCGCCGCTGGCCAGTTCCCGGGCCTGGCCGTTTTTCGTGGTCTTCAGCACCACGCGGCCGCCTGACAGCTCCAGCGGGAAGCGCACGATGTCGTACATCAGCTTGAGCAGCGTGGATTTGCCGCAGCCCGATTCGCCCGCGATACCGAAGATTTCATCGTCTAGAATGTCAAAGGAGACGTGGTTGACGGCCTGCACCGGGCCGGTGATGGTGCGGTACTGGCCGGACACGTCCTCAAGCCGCATCATGCTACCGCCCCCTCTTTGCCGCCGTATAGTCGTTGTAGCCGGTATGGGTCAAAAACAGGCCGATGAACAATAGCGTCGTCGCCACCACGGGCGAGCCGATCCACAGCCACTGCTTGAGCATGATCGCCTGGTACTGGCGCGCCCAGTAGATCATGTTGCCCAGGGTGGGCGTGGTGGTGGACGAAAGGCCCAGTACTGCCAGCGCCGCCTCCGCGCCGATGGCCACCAGGATGGTGTTGACGAAGTTGGCCATCGACCAGCTCAGCACGTGGGGCAGGATCTCCACCGCGATGATCTTGAGCCGGCCCTCGCCGGCAAAATGGGCGGTGTTGATGAAATCCCGCTCCCGAAGGGTCAGTGCCATGGACCTGGCCTGCCGGGCGGGCCACGGCCAGTTGAACAGGATCAGGATCAACGCGATGGCGTAGATCGACGCGCGTCCCTTCAGGACCGAACCCATCAGGATCAGGATGGGCAGCGACGGGATCGCAATGATGGAATCACAGAGGAACATGATCCCTTTGTCCACCATGCCGCCCATGAACCCCGCGAACAGGCCCATCATCACGCCGATCGCGGTAGCGAAGAAGGCCACCAGGATGCCCAGGATCATCGACATGTGAATGGAGCTGATGAGCAGCCAGAAGGTGTCCTGCCCTTGTTTGTTGGTGCCGAACAGATGGTCCCAGCTGGGCTTCAGGTTTTTGCGGAAGGTACTCAGCCCCATCACGTTGTCCGGGCAGAACAGGTACACCACAAAGCCCAGGATCACGAACAGCGTCACGATGGCCAGCCCGATTTTGAGCCTGAGGTTCATATTGCCCCAGACCTGCCGGAAATTCGCCTTATAATTGGTATTCAATGTCCCATCCCCCTTTTCGTATGATCAAATCCGCTCGTGCGCCGCCTTGCGCCCAAAGTCAATTGTAGCGGATTCTGGGGTCCAGGAACGGGTAGATCAGGTCGATGATCAGGGTCGCGGTGGCCACGGCGATGATCGAAATGGTGATCAGACCGATCAACAGGTTGTAGTCCGCGTTGTAGATGGCCGTGGAGATCAATTGGCCCACGCCGGGGTAATCGAAGATGATTTCGCACATCAGCGAACCCGAAAACAGGCCGCCGACCTGCAGCGCCAGCGCCGTCACCTGCGAGAGGATGGAGTTGCGGAACACGTAGCGGTAGCCGATGGTGGCCTCGCTCAGGCCCTTCAGCCGCCCGTAGCTGACAAAGTCCTCCTCCGCCACGCCCGAGGACAGCGACTTCATGCTGATGATCCACCAGCCGGTGCCCACCAGCATCAGGGAAAGCGCGGGCATAAAGGAGTTGTACACCACGCCCCTGACCCAGGCGAAGGAGAGTTCAAACCTGGGCATCGACGGGATTAGCGGGAACCAGCGGTAGATGTAGGCGCAAAAGATCATGATCACCAGCGCCATGATGAAGTAGGGCATCGGGTAAATGCACATGCTGACGGTTTCGAGCAGCTTCGAATACCACGCGTTCTTCTTGAACCCGGCGAGGAGCCCGATGGCGTTGCCAATGATCCAGGAGATCAGCGTCGTGGTCAGGAGAAGCCCCACCGTGTACGGCAGCGCCTGCGCGATCATTTGCGAGACCGGCATGGGATAGCTGGACATGGACGGCCCGAAGTCGAGCGTCACCATGCGGCCCAACGTCGCGACGTACTGCTCCAGCATCGTGCCCTCGAGCCCGTACTGCTTCATCAGCGATTCGCGGATCGCCTGGACGGCGTCCGGCGTCAGCGTGGTTCCCATCGTGACGATCTTGCCGATCATCGTCTCGATCGGGTCGGAGGGCAACATGCGCTGGATGAAGAACACGATGGTGATGCCCACCAGGACCGTGAGCAGCCACAGCGCGACCCTTGTGAGAATGAATTTCCAGAGTTTCACTCGTCTGCCTCCTTCAGTAAGCGGCGTGAAAGGCCCGGTTGGCGGGCGCGAGGTTCCCGCCAACCGGGTCCGCCGCCTGGACGGGGCTGGGGTACGTTACTTCCCGGTCGCCTTGAACTCGTTCATGATGTAGCGGAAGTTGCTCCACCACCACCACGGGCCGTTGTACGGGTTCGCGGAATCCGGGTAGTTGGTCCAGTAGTAGTTGTCGGTGGGCACGAGCTTGGAGGTGCCGAACATCGGGATCCACGCGCACTCGTCAGCCAGCGTCTTCAGAATCTCGACGCCCAGCTCATGCACCTTGGGATCAGAGG
>JAEVZE010000321.1 GCA_023392395.1 Bacillota bacterium | reverse complement strand
TGTTGGTGAGCTCCGCAAACTTCAGGTTGACGAACGAGCAGGCCTCCTCCATCATCTCAACTTTCTTCTGCTTGGAGAGCCCCCGCCCGCCGCGCATGTTGATGCAGGCGAGCAGCACCGTGTCGATCTTGTTGAACACGTTGAAGGAGGAGAATGGGTCCTGGAAGATGGCCTGGATGCCCTTCCAGTACTCCCGCTTTTTGCGGGCGGTGGAGATGTCCCGTGGCTTGCCCTGGAAGAAGATTTCACCCTCGGATACGTTGATCAGGCCCAGCAGCATCTTGGACAGGGTGGTCTTGCCGCTGCCGGATTCGCCTACAATGGACACAAGTTCGCCCTCGCGGAACTCAAAGTCCACATGGTCCACGGCGGTGACGGCCTTGGCGCCGGTTCCGAAGATCTTGGTGACGCCCTTTCCGCTCAGGCACAGGGGGCTATTTGCGCTCACTGCCATACGCCTCCCTCAGATAACTTTCGGAGTGGCCGCAGCGGTAGGCGCGGCCATCGGGCAATTCCAGCATGGGGAATTCGTGCACCCGGCAGGCGGGCACCACGTACTTGCAGCGGTCGGCGAAGCGGCAGCCCTTGGGCGGGTTTTTGAGGTTGGGCGGCGTGCCGGGGATGGCGGTCAGCTCGTGGCCGCGCACGCCCTCCTCGGGCACGATGATGGAGCCCATCAGGCCCTTGGAGTAGGGGTGGAGCGGGTCAAACACCATTTCCTTGGCGGTGCCCTTTTCCACCATCTGCCCGGCGTACATGACCATGATGTCGTCGGTCACGTTATACAGAAGCGGAAGCTCATGGGTGATGAAGATCATGCCCTTGATGTATTCCTTCTCCATGAGGTTTCGGAGCATCTTGATGACCATCTTCTGGCTGGTCACGTCGAGGGCGGAGGAGGGCTCGTCCGCGATCAGCACCTTGGGCTTTAAAATGGTGGAGATTGCGATGACGGTGCGCTGTTTCATGCCGCCCGAAAGCTCCACCGCGTGCCGGTTCAATACCTCCGGCGGCAGGCCCAGCTCGTGGAAGCGGCCCTGGGCCATTTCGAAGATCTCCTTGCGGCCCATCTTGGGATCGTGAGCGCGGATGACGTCCTCGATGAAGCGAATGATGCGGCGGGTGGGGTTGAGCGCGTTCATGGCCGCCTGCGGGATGTAGGCGATTTCGGTGCCCAGGACGGACTTGCGCACGTCGTCCGGGTTCATGCCGGTGATGTTTTTCCCATCGATGATGATCTCGCCGCTCGTATAGTGCAGCGGCGGGAAGTAGTAGCCCATCAGGCTCAGCGCCAGCGTGGATTTTCCGCAGCCGCTCTCGCCCGCGATGCCCAGTGATTTGCCCTCTTCAATTTTCAGCGAAACGTGGTCCACCGCGTACACGTCCTCGCGGAAGCGGGTGATGTACTTGGTGGTCAGTTCCTTGACTTCCAATATCGTCTTGCCCATGGTCAGCCTCCTAATCCCTCAGGGTGGGGTTGAACACCTGGTCCAGGCCCGTGTTCATCAGGTTCAGCGAGAACGAGATGAGCGCGATGGTCAGGATCACGGGGAAATACGCCCACCATGCGCCGTTGAGGTGCGCCGAGTACAGCATCGCCCAGTTCATCATGATGCCCAGCGTCGGAATCTCGGTGGTCTTGGGACCCAGGCCCAAAAGGGACAGCTGCGCCTCCGCCAGGATGGCTGACGAGACCTGCAGGATGAACGCCATGACCACGTAGGAGGCGATGTAGGGCAGGATGTCCGTCAGAATGATCCGGGCGAGGCTGTGGCCGGACAGCTTGGAGAGGTTCACGTGGTCGCGGTTTCTCAGCGAAATCACCTGCGACCGAACCGAGCGCGCCGTCCACACCCAGGAGGTGAAGCCGATGACCAATGCCACCGTGACCGCGCCGCGCTGATCCTGGCCGATGGAGTAGGAGATCAGGATCAGGAGTACGAAGGATGGGATGACGGTGAAGATGTTGGTGATGAACATCACGATCTCGTCCACAAGGCCGCCCAGATACCCGGCCAGAAGGCCCAGGAACAGGCCGATCAGCGTCGCGATCACGCCGGCGATCAGGCCGATCTTGATGGAGGTACCGCAGGCGGAGACCAGCTTCTTCAGCGTGTCGGCGCCGAAGTTGTCGGTGCCAAGCGGCAGGGTCTTCACGTTGGCCACGTCCGAGACGTTCACGTAGTCGCTTTTTGCGATTTGGCTCTTTTCGGTAAGCGCTCCCGCTTCGTCGGGCGCGGACACCGTGAGCTTTTCGGAGTTGTTGGCCGAGAGAATGGAATTGTTCAGCCGTTCGTAGTAGTTGCGCATGGCCTTCGTCATGCCCTTGGGCCGGACGGACTTGTCGTAATTGGCTTTCCACAACGTGAGCAGCGCCTCGGTGTCCTGGAGGTTCAGCCCCGAGATATCCACGCCCGCTGCGGTGAACCAGTTGACCATGTTCACCCGGTCCTCACCGGTCAGAACGCTGGAAAGCCGGTTGGCGTCCGCGTCCCGCAGGTTGAAGGTGGAGGCCTTGGTGCCCACACTGTCGTAGAGCGAAACGTAGGTGCCGGGCTTTGCGAAGGTACCCAGGCCGATCATCTCAAGCGGATTGCCAGGGTTGATCATGGGATAAATCAGCATCGTAAGCAGGATGGCTGCGAAGATTGCAAAGCCTACCACGAACTTGGAGGAGTGGAAAACCTGGCGAATCGTATTTTTCATTTTCCCGCCCCCTTAATCAAACTGCGCGGCCTTGACGCGCGGGTCGATGAGGCCGTAGATGATGTCCAGAATAAACGTGGCGAGCAGCACCATCACGGAGATGATCAGCGTCGTCGCGGAGATCAAGGGATAGTCCGACATGGTGATGCCGTCCAGCATCGCAGTGCCCAGACCCGGATAGCTGAAGATGATCTCCGCCACCAGCGCGCCGCCGACCATGGTACCGATGGACAGCGCCAGGCCCGTCACCTGCGGCAGCATGGCGTTGCGAAACACGTAGGAGACAATCTTGCGGTCCTTGATGCCCAGGAAGCGGCTGTACTTGACGTAGTCGGCGTTCAGCTCATAAATCGACATGGAACGCATGCCGATGGCCTGCCCGCCGATGGCCACCAGCACGATGGACCAGAAGGGCAGCTGATAGTGCTCAATGACGGATTTTATGAAATTCCAGCTTAGATTTGGGATCATATCAAATCCATATCCGCCCGAGATGGGGGCCGCGCCCAGCGTGACGGCGAAGACCACCAGCATGATCACGGCCATGCCGAAGGCGGGAATGCTGCTGACAAACAGCGTCACCGGCATCAGGATCTTGTCAAAGCCCTTGCGGATGTAGGCGGCCAGCGCGCCCAGGATGTTGCCCAGGAACCACCCGACGATGATCGCCGGGAACTGCAGCGCGACGGTCCACCCGATGGCGCTTGCGATGATGTCGGAGACGGGTCTGGGGTACTGGCTGAAGGAGAGACCGAAGTCGCCGTGCAACACGTTCTTGATGTAGAGGAAGAACTGCTCCACCATCGGCTTCTTGGTGCCGAACTGTTCGGCGTAATGGTCGTAGATCATTTTGGCGGCGTTGGCGTCGGAAAGGCCCTGCGCCGACTTGGCGGTGATGGCCGCCACCGGGTCGCCCGGCATCAGCCGGGGCAGGATGAAATTCAGGAGCACCGCGACGATGAACGTAATGACAAACCACAATAGTTTTTTGCCAAAATACTTTCGATAGCCCTTCATGTGTGTACCCCCCTCTGTGGGAAGCGGCCATGCCTGAGCGCACTCAAGC
>JAEVZE010000310.1 GCA_023392395.1 Bacillota bacterium | reverse complement strand
TCCTGATGTCATAGGGGAAGCGGAATAGGCAAACGCCAGAGCGCCGAGTACGATGAATACCGCGCCTGCGATCCGGTTCAGCCACAGTGAGGAGGCGGAACCCGCCCGCAGTCTTTCGGTCAGCCGTGCGGAAAACAACGCCAGGATTAGACAATAGACGGTGCCGGTGGTGGCAAGCGTCGCGCCTAGCAGGAAGAAAGGCAGCGGGCCGTAGGGCTGGTCCGGCAGGATGAACTGCGGCAGAAACGTCAAAAGGAACAGCGTGACCGCCGGGTTCAAGAGGCTATTCAGAAGCGCCTGCAGGAAGTACTTCCAGCCCGGTGCGGCGCAGACGGCGGCATCCGTAGCGCTTTTCCGTTTTACGAGCAGCTGGCGAATCCCCATGTAGATCAGGTACAGCGCGCCCGCCGTCTTGACGATCTGAAAGGCCGTCGGGGATTTTTGCAATAGCACGGCAAGCCCCAGCCCGCAGAGCGCGGCCTGGATCAGCCCGCCCGTGCCGATTCCCAGCGCGGAACACACCCCCGCTCTGCGTCCCTGAGAGGCGCTGCGGCTGAGCACGAACACCGAATCCGCTCCTGGCGTGATGTTGAGCAGGATGCCGCTGGTGAGAAACACGAAGTAGTTTGTGATGCCTAGCATTGCCTTCTCCTTTTCAATGCACAGGACCGCGCCGTCAAGGCGTTGAAAACCTGAGGGTTTTTCAGCGCAAAGGAAAAATCCTTCGTGAGCCTCAAATTCTGCGAAATTTCCGGGCGGCTCACTGAATGAAGGAACTGTTTCATCCACCAGTGTGCCACTGGTTACTGAAACGCGTTCCCGGCGCACAGGTCGCCGGGAACGATTGGGTGGAACGCCGGGTTTGTCACCGCGCCAAGGTTTCAGTACAGCGCGGCCTTTTGTCAACGCGGGCGTCAATACCGGTTGTCGAAGATTCTAGTGGACTTCTTTTCGCTGCGGGGCAGGTCACCGATCGCGACCGGCAGCACGATCACCGAAATGCCGATGCGGGTCTTGAACTCGCGCCCGATCTCCGCGGCGGATTCCTTCGGCTCGTACCCGGGGTTCAGCTCCACAAACAGGCGGCACTCGTCCTTGCCGTTCATGTGGTCCAGCATGAACTGGTATTCGCTGGAGGCGCAGGGCACGTTTTTCAGCATTTCGTCGATCTGGCTGGGGAAGATGTTGACGCCCTTGACCTTCACCATGTCGTCGGTACGGCCGATCAGCGTGTCGATGCGCGGGTAGGGGGAGCCGCAGGCACAGTCACCCGGCAGGAAGCGAGTCAGATCGTGGGTACGGTAGCGGATCAGCGGCGCACCCTCTTTTTTGAGCGTCGTGATGACCAGCTCGCCGATCTCCCCGTCCGGAACCTGTTCGCCCGTCTTGGGGTCCACGATTTCGCAGTAGATGTAGTCGTCCCAAATGTGCATGCCGCACTCGTGCTGGCAGCTCATGCCGATGCCGGGGCCGTAAACCTCGGTGAGGCCGTAGATGTCGTAAAGCTCGATACCCAGCTCGGAAGCGATGCGCCTGCGCATCTTCTCGCCCCAGCGTTCGGAACCAATGATGCCCTTCTTCAGGTGGATTCGGTCCTTGAGGTTGCGCCTCGCGATCTCCTCGGCCAGGAGAAGCGCGTAGGAGGATGTGGCGCACAGCACCGTGGACTTCATATCCTCCATCATGCGCAGCTGCTTGTCCGTGTTGCCGGGGCCCATGGGGATCACCATCGCCCCCAGCCGCTCCGCGCCGTTCTGGAAACCGATGCCCGCCGTCCACAGGCCGTAGCCGGGCGTCACGTGCACGCGGTCGTGTTTCGTCAACCCCGCCATCCGGTAGCAGCGCTCGAACATGATGGCCCAGTCCTCGACATCCTTGGCGGTGTAGGGGATGATGACCGGAGTGCCCGTGGTGCCGGAGGAGGAGTGGATGCGCACGATGTCCTCCTCGGGTACGCTCATCAGCCCCAGCGGGTAGGCCTCCCGGAGGTCGCCCTTCCAGGTAAAAGGCAGCTTTTCAAAGTCCTCCTGCGACTGGACCTGATCCACGTCCACGCCTTCCAGCTTCTTCTGGTAGAAGCAGGGCATGCCTGTCAGCTTCTTCAGTTGTTGTTTGATCAGCTGAAACTGGGTTTCGGTCATCTTCATGGGTGCGTCGCTCCCTTCGTAATCGCCTCTGCGCCCAGGCGCAGCGCGCGTAGATTCACGGGCAGGAATTTACCGCCGAGTTCCTGAAGAACCGCTTCGATTTCGCTTTGGTCAAAGCCCAGCGCGCCGGTTGCCGCCGCCGCGCCCAGCAGCGCCATGTTGGCCGCCCGGTCGCTTCCCGCTTCGCGGCAGATGCCCTCGGTATCGACGGCGAAGAGCTTCGCCTTGGACGCAATGTATGAGAGCATTTCTTCCGCCGAGTATCCGCCGCCGGACAGGGCCGCCGTGACTGGCTTGACTGCCTTGGTACTGGCGACGACCACGCCGTCCGGCTTCAGGTATTCCAAGCAGCGGACGGCTTCCGCGGGCTCCAGCGCCAAGATCAAGTCGGCCGATCCCTTGGGGATCAGAGGGGAATGTGAATCCCCTACGCGCACATGGCTGACCACCGAGCCGCCCCGCTGGGCCATGCCGATGGTTTCCGCCGTGCGGGCGTTGAGGCCCCGCACCATCGCCGCCCTTGCGAGAAGCTTAGACGTGAGGACCACGCCCTGGCCGCCCACGCCACAGATGAGAATGCTTCTATTCATGGCCGCCCACCTCCCCGATGGCTTTGTGAGGGCAGATTTGCGCGCACAGGCTGCAGCCGTTGCACAGCGCGGGCTCGATGACGACCTTCCCGCCGTCCACCGCCAGCGCCGGACAACCGATCAGCTTCACGCAGGTCTTGCAGCCGGTGCATTTGGCTGGGTCGATCCGGCACACCTTCACCTTTTTGATGTTGGCGACGCAGGGGGATTTGAAGATGATCGCCCGGACGCCGCTTCCTTCGATGGCGCGCTTGACCGCCGAAACCGCCGCCACGTGGTCCAGCGGGTCGGCTTCGATCAGGAGATCCACGCCC
>JAEVZE010000254.1 GCA_023392395.1 Bacillota bacterium | reverse complement strand
CCTGTGGGGAGGCGATGGGTATGCGCGTCTTTTTCTTTTGGCTGCTTCTTCTGATTCTCCTTCTGGAACCGGTGGCGATGGCGGCGGCCGACGGCGAGGCGCTGGACGTCCCCGCCCGCGCCAGCGTGCTGGTGGACCGCGTGAGCGGGCGCGTTTTGTATGCCCAAAACGCGGACGAGCTGCTCCCGATCGCCTCCACCACCAAGGTCATGACCGCCATGCTGGCGCTGGAGCGCTCAAAGCCCGACGATGTTGTAACCGCCAGCGCAAACGCCAGCGGCGTTCCGGGGACTTCGATCTATCTTTCAGTCGGCGAATCTCTGACCATGCATCAGATGCTGCTGGGCCTGATGCTCCGCTCCGGCAACGACGCGGCGGTGGCCATCGCCGAACACGTGGCGGGCAGCGTGGAGGAATTTGTGAACCTGATGAACGCCCGGGCCAAAGCGTTGGGCGCGACCGCGCATTTCACCAATCCGCACGGGCTCGATCAAGACGGAAACGGCGCGTCGGCACTGGGGCTGGCGAAAATCGCATGCGAGGCGCTGGAGAATCCGGACTTTCGAGCGCTGGTACGCACAAAGACAGCCACGCTGCCCTGGGCGGGCAGCCCATACCTGCGCAGTCTCTCCAACAAAAACAGGCTCCTCAAGACGTTCCCGGGTGCGACGGGCGTCAAGACAGGTTTCACCGACCGGGCTGGCCGCTGCCTTGTGTTCTCCGCGCGGCAGGACGGCATGGAACTGGTCGGGGTGGTGCTGGGCTGCGGCACTTGGTTTGAGTCCGGCGAGACGCTGCTCAACTGGGGCTTTGAACACTTCCATCAGGTGCAGCTGCTGGCGGCGGGGGAGATCGCCTCCGAAATCCCGGTGGTCGGCGGCGTGCGCGCCTACGCCTGCGCCGCGGCGCGGGAAGACTTTAAGGTGCCGGTGGCGGACACCGAGCGATGCGAGCTGCGGCTGGAGTTGCCGGAAGAATTGACCGCGCCGGTGACGGCAGGGCAGGTGGTGGGGAAGGCGCACGCGATGGTGGATGGAAAATCCGTCGCGTCCATCCAGTTGTACGCGACCGACGCGGTGGAGAAGAGGGATTACCTGGCAATGCTGCGAAGGCTGCTCCGGTTCTGGAGGCTATGGCCGTAAATGGGGCGATGAAAATCCGCTTTGCGGCTTTTCATCGCATAGGAAGAAGCCTGCGCGAGCCTGAAATTCCTCGGAATCTCCGGGCGGCTCACTGACAAAAGGTATTGATTACGCCACCAGTCTGTGGACTGATGGCGTAATCGCGTTCCCGGCGCGCATGTCGCCGGGAACGATTTGAAAGTACGAAAGAGTGGCATATGGTAGGCCGTAGACTTGAGGCTAAACGCCATCCATCGAGATTTTCCGGACCGCGGCCAGAAAGCGGTCGATCTCCTCGTGGGTACTTGCATGCCCGACGCTGGCGCGCACCGCGCCGCGTTTCAAGGTGCCCAACAGCGTGTGTGCGCCGGGCGCGCAGTGCAACCCGCCCCGGACCGCAAAACCCATCCTGTCCAGCGCATCGGCCACCGGGCCGGACGGAAAATCCTGCAGGTTGAAGCTGACGAGCCCCGCGCGCTTTTCCACCGTCCTGGGTCCGTAGACCACCGCGCCCGGCGTCTCAAAAAGCCCTTGCAACAGATGATCGGTCAGCAAGCGTTCGTGCCGCGCGATTTCTTCCGCCCGGCCCGAGACGTATTGCGCGCCCGCCGACAGCCCCGCGATGCCCGGCAGGTTCAGTGTGCCGCTTTCATACCGCTCGGGACCCTCTGCGTTCTGGCGCATGCTGTCTGACGATGCGCCGGTGCCGCCCTCCCGGAGCGTATGGAGGGTCAGCCCCGGCCGGATGTACAGCCCGCCCGTGCCCTGCGGCCCCAACAGCCCTTTGTGCCCCGGAAACGCATACAGGTGGCATCCCAGGGCCTCCACATCCACCGGCATCGCGCCCAGCGTCTGCGCGCCGTCCACCAAAAAGAGAAGCCCTTTACGCGCGCAGAGCGCGCCAACTTCCTTTACCGGCTGCAGCGCTCCGGTGACGTTGGATGCCTGTGTCAGCGCCACCAGGCGCGTGCTTCGCGTCAGTGCGCCTTCGACTACGGAAAGCTCCAGTTCTCCTTCCGAGTTCGTGGGCAAAAGCGTGAGATCGATCTGCCGGCGGTCGCTCAGTTCTGTCAGTACGCGCAATACGCTGTTGTGTTCCGCCATCGACGCGATCACGTGGTCGCCGCGGCGCAATACGCCCTTGATCGCCAAATTCAGCGCGTCCGTGCAGTTGAAGCAGTAGATGATGGAGAGCGGATCGCTGGCGCCCAGCAGCGCGGCCAGCCGCTCCCGGCCCTCCAGCACGATTCTTGCCGCCGCCAGCGCCCGCGCGTGACCTGAGCGGCCGGGGTTGGCGTTGTGCGCCGTCAGCGCGTCCACTACGGCGTCCACGACGACGGCGGGCTTGGGATGGCTGGTTGCCGCGTTGTCCAAATAAACCATCTTTTCACACCCCTTGGCTGAATGCCGTACAATATACGGGTGATGGCGCGCCGCTATGTCGCGCCGAAAAGGAGGAACGGGCATGGAGGAAGTCGTCGGCGTAGCAGCCTTTCGTTCTAGACAACAAGTTATGCGCTTTGAGGGCATTTTGCGCCGGGCGGGGCTGAACGTCCGGGTGATTTCGACGCCCCGGGACGTGGCCATCGGCTGCGGCC
>JAEVZE010000232.1 GCA_023392395.1 Bacillota bacterium | reverse complement strand
GCTGAAGGAAGAGAAGTGCGGCATCTCCGGCACGCGCATCGAAGTCAAGGTGCGCGGCGAAGAAGAGGAGAGCCTGGACGTGCCGGCGCTCGATCATGGCCACAGCCACGATCACGAACACGAATATAGCCACGATCACGAACACGATCATGACCATCCTCACGGGCATGACCATGCGCACGATCACGATCATGACCACGAACACGATCACGAACACTGCCATGATCATGAGGCCGGACACACCCACGCGGGAATCACGGACATCTCCTCCCTGATTTCGGGCCTCCCGGTCTCCGGCTTCGTCCGGGACAACGCGATCGCCGTCTACCGCCTTCTGGCGCAGGCGGAGTCCGCCGTCCACGGGCGGCCGGTGGAGGAGGTCCACCTGCACGAGGTGGGCACGATGGACGCGGTGGCCGACATCGTGGGCGTCTGCCTTCTGATGGAGGCGCTCGCCCCCGACCGCATCGTCGCCTCGCCCATTCACGTGGGCAGCGGGCAGGTGTGCTGCGCCCACGGAATCCTGCCGGTGCCCTCCCCGGCCACGGCTTACTTGCTGAAAGGTTTGCCGATCTACGGCGGCGCGGTGCGCGGAGAACTCTGCACGCCCACCGGCGCGGCGCTTCTGAAACACTTCGCCACGGAATTCGGCCCGATGCCCGTCCTGCGGCTCGATGCCGTCGGCTACGGCATGGGCAAAAAGGACTTTGAGGCGGCCAATTGCGTGCGCGCGCTGCTGGGCGAGTCTGGCGCCCCCGTCGGACCCAACGGCGAAATCTGTGAACTGAGCTGCAACGTGGACGACATGACGGGCGAGCACATCGGGTTTGCGCAGCAGGCGCTGCTCGATCTGGGCGCGCTGGACGTTTGCATCGTCCCGGTGCAGATGAAGAAGAGCCGCCCGGGGCAGATGATCGTCTGCCTGTGCAGGCCGGAGGACGCGGACCTTCTGGCGCAGGCCATGCTGCGTCACACGACCAGCTTTGGGGTCCGGCGCAGCGTCTGCCAGCGCTACACGCTGGACCGGCACGTGGAGACCGTCGAAACCCCGTTCGGCCCCATCCGCTTGAAGACGGGCGATGGTTACGGCGTCACGAAATCCAAGTGGGAATACGAGGACGTCGCCGGAGCCGCGAAGAAGGCCAGCCTTTCGCCGCAGGATGTCCGCCGCGCTCTGGACAAGGTCTAGAAAGGGAGCGGATTTCATGAAAATCGCGGTCATCGGCGCGGGCAGCACCTATACGCCGGAACTGGCGGAAGGGCTGATCCGCCGCGCGCCTTCGCTCCCCGTCACAGAGCTCGTGCTGATGGACATCGACGCACGCAAGCTGGACATCGTCGGGCGGCTCGTCCAGCGCATGGCGGAGCACGCGCTCGCGCCCTTCACCGTTCGGAGGACGATGGATCTGGACGACGCGCTGCGGGGAGCCTCCTTTGTCATGGCGCAGATCCGCGTGGGCAAGCTGCCCGCCCGCCTCCTGGACGAGCGCATTCCCCTCGCCCACGACCTCATCGGGCAGGAGACCACCGGCATCGGCGGAATGTTCAACGCGCTGCGAACGATCCCGGTGATGACCGAGATCGCCAGGCGCATGGAGGCGCTGTGCCCGGACGCGTGGCTCATCAACTTTTCCAATCCCTCGGGGATGATCGCCGAGGCGCTGCTTCGTCATACCTCTGTGAAGATGCTGGGGCTTTGCAATATCCCCGTCACGATGCGCGCCGCAATCCGGAAGGAATTGAACGATCCCAAGGCGGTCGTAGAATCCGTCGGGCTCAACCACCTGAGTTGGATCACCTCGGTACAAAGCCACGGTGAAGAGCGCCTGCAGGACCTGATCGACGCGGGCTTTTCCTGTGAGCGCGCAGCAAACGGCGCGTCCGGCTTTGAGGCCGGTTGCATGCGGGCCGCAGGCGGCATCCCGAATTCCTATCTCATGTACTATTACCATCACGGCGACAAGCTGCGCGCGCTCCGTGAGCAGCCCCGCACCCGCGCCGAGATCTGCATGGGCATCGAGGAAGAACTGCTCAAGCAGTATGACGACGATTCGCTCTACGTCAAGCCCGCGCTTCTGGATCAGCGGGGCGGCCATCTCTACTCCGAGGCCGCGGTGGCGCTGGCGGACTCCATCTGGAATGATCGCGGCGACATTCAGGTCGTCAATACGAAAAGCCTTGGCGCGCTGCCCTGCCTGCAATTCGACGAGGTCGCGGAACTGCCCTGCACCATCGGCAAAAACGGCGCGACGCCCATCCAGCTTCGGAACAGCGGCACGCCCCACATGCACGCGCTGATCCGCAGTGTGAAGGCCTTTGAGAGCATGACCGTCGAAGCGGCCTACACCGGCGACAGGGACCTAGCCCTCGCCGCGCTTCTGACGCATCCGCTGATCGGGGACTACAGCCAGGCGGCGCGCTGCTTTGACGAGATGGTGTGCGCACACAAGGGGTACCTTCCGCAGTTCGAGGTACATGCATGAGGTACGTGCTGGGCGTGGACGGCGGCAACACCAAGACGGACTACGTGCTGTGCGCGCTAGACGGTACGGTCCGTGCCAGCTTGCAGGCCGGGACCTGTTCCCATGAGAAACTGGGAATGGACGGCGCGGCGCGGGAGATGGACGCGCGGATCGCGCTTCTCACCGAGCGGGCAAGCATTGCGCGCAGTGAGATCGGCGCCGCGGTCTTCGGCCTGGCGGGCATCGATCAGAGCCTGCAGGAAGAAGCGCTCCACGCAATCGTCTCCGGCTACGGCCTTGGGCAATGTGTCGCGGTCAACGACGCTTTTCTGGGCGTGAAGGCTGGCGACCCTTCGGGCATCGGCGTCGCCAGCGTCAACGGCTCCGGCACCTCGGCGGCAGGAATCGACCGGACGGGCCGCCGTCTGCATCTGGGCGGCCTGGGCTCCATCACCGAGGACGACGCCGGCGGCGGATACCTGGCAAGCCAGGTGCTGCGCGCGGTCTACGCCTCGGTCTTCCACTTCGCCCCCGCCACCATGCTGAAGGAACTGGTCTTTGAACGCTTCGGAATCTCGGACGAGCGCGAGGTTGCCGTCGCGTTCAGCACGCAGTATCAGTATGGAAGCGCTGTGACTGATACGGACCTCGCGCAGATCGCCTGGAAGGCCTCCAGCGCGGGCGACGGCGCGGCGCGCGCCATCGTGGAGCACATCGGCTCGGCGCTGGGCAAAAATGCCGCGGCCTGCGCGGTACGGCTGGATTTCAACTCCCCCGTCGCCGTCTACCTGATCGGTTCCGTGTGGAGCCGCGGGCGGCACGCGCCGATGCTAGACGCCTTCCGGGACACCTTTACCCGATGCGCCGGGCAGCCGTGCGCGCTGAGCGTGGTGGAGGAATCGCCTGTCGCGGGCGCGGCGCTCTGGGCGCTGGAACTTCAGACTGGGCGCGTTCCGGAGCCGGAACAGCGGCGCAAACTTCTGGACTCCCTCCGCAGCGCGCCGCCACAGCGAGCGGACATTTGATCGCGGCGCATTGCGGCAGCCCAACCCATGAATCCTCAGAATCCCGCGAGCCATCACCAAGAAAAAGGCCGCCGCGCCAGAGCAACGACTCCCGACGCGGCAGCCTTTTTCATTTCCCGGGAAACGATCCCGGCCTACCATACCTTATCCGCCCCAAATGGCCGAGCGGTCGATATGACGGATATCCGGCGAACCGGTCCGTGCCATCACGCCCGCAAGCTCTCGCGTCATCTGCAGGATGTACTTTGAGGCGCCCTCGGCACCGCTCTCTTTGAGCGGGTCCAGCACGGCCCGGCCTACGCATACGGCGGTGGCGCCAAGCGCAAGCGCCTTGAACGCATCGTAGCCCGTCGCAATGCCGCAGTCCACAAAGATGGGCATTTCGGAGCCGACCGCCTCGACAATCCTGGACAGGATCATCAGCGGCGGAACGGCGTACTCCATGATGCCGTGATGATGCGAGACGACGATGCCCTGTACGCCCGCCCTGGCGCATTTCACCGCGTCCTGCACGCTCAGAATGCCTTTCACGATGAACGGCAGACTTGTGGCCTTGACGAACGATTTGAGCTCGTCCAGCGTCTTGGGCCGCATTTCATCGTCAAACACCTTGTCGTATTCCCCGGCGCGGTTGAAGCTGTGGTCTATGTCCATGCCGACAGCGAGAGCGCCTGCGCGCTGTGCGTGGTCGATCTTCTGAAAAATGCGCTCGTTGTCCCGGTAGGGCTTGATGATCTTGATGGTGTCCGCGCCGGTCGAGAGGATGTGCTCCAACTCTTCCTCACTGCCCATGCCCGCCCAGTTCACGGCGTTCGCTTTCAATGCGGCACGGGCAATCTCCGCCATTCCATCGTCGTGGTAGTGAAACCCCGCCAGATGGGAAAACGCCGCCATCATGACCGGAGTGTCATAGGTTCGTCCATACAACTCCATCTTCGTGGAGGGCTTTACGTTGTCCAAATGCCGCATTTCAATCCGCAGGGAATCCAGGTATTCCCGTGTGATGCGGTTGGCGTCGCCCGGATTGGCCGGAATTTTCTGCTTCTGCTCCATGGGGTATTCACCATCCCTCATAAATCTTTATGTTTATAGAAGACCGCATTGCGCCCGGATGAGATCCGTCGCGTGAGCAAAATCAATGCTGTCTTCCAGAGGAATCAACGGACTCTCGGTCAACTTTTTTCTGTACAAATCCACGACATGCTCAATCTCATGCACGAATCCCTCTTCTTGATCGTCCGAGAAGCTCTCAACCACCTCATCCTGATCGTTGAAAAGCTCGCACTTTCTCGAGCGAAGGAACCGATACACCTTGATGTATCCCTTCGTGCCGTAGATGTGCGCCGTCTCGCTCACTTTCACGCAGAGGGATGTCACCGCATTGGCGAGGATGCCGCTTCCGAAGCGCATCGTCATGCAGACCGTTTCATCAACGCCTGACGGGGCCTTTTGGGCCACCGCTTTGATTTCCGCCGGCTTTTCTTCTAGTAACCCCGTGATGAATTCATAGGGGTAGACGCCTGCGTCCAAAAGAGCGCCGCCCGCCGTGTCGGGGTTGTACAAGCGGTGCTGCGGGGAAAACGGGAACCGGAAGCAGAACGCGGCGTCGACGAACTTGATCTCCCCGATGGCTCCGCTGCGGGACCATTCCTTTGCCTTCAAATAGGACGGCAGGCACCTAGTCCACATGGCCTCCATGATGAGTACGCCCTTTTCTCTCGCCAGGTTTGTAAGCGAGACCGCTTCATTCTCTGTAATGAAAAACGGCTTTTCGCAGATAACCGCCTTGCCATGCTCGACACACGTTTTTGCCGCCTCGTAATGAAAGTTGTGAACCAGCGAAATATAGACGATCTCCACATTCTCGTCCAGAATGAGATCCAAATAGCTCCCATAGGCCTTTTGCCCTCCGAAGCTTTCGATCAATTCCTGCGCCCGGGATTCCTCTCTCGCCGCCGCCGCGTACAGCTCTCCGCTTTCAGAAAGCTGCAGCGCCTTGGCAAATCTCCTCGCGATCCCGCCGCATCCCAGAATACCAAACTTCGTTTTCATGGGTTCTTCCTCCTAAAATGGATTACGGATATGTTCTGCATAGCTTTATAAATCACTGCTTGTCCACGCCATTCATCATTCTCGCGTTGGTGTGTGTGTTCCGGTAAGCATCGTTTTGATTCTACCAGATTGGAGCATAAATGAAAAGGGCTATACCAGGATAACTCTGCCATACGCGAGTGCAACCAGCCTTTTTGCTCAAAAGCAATAAAGCCACCGTTTGATCGGCGGCGTAATACAAAGTTCCTCTCAACAAAGAAATCGACCCGCAACGCTTGTTACGGGCCGGAATTGGCTCCTCAGGTAGGGCTCGAACCTACAACCCTTCGGTTAACAGCCGAATGCTCTGCCATTGAGCTACTGAGGAATGCGGGAGGGGGTCGAGTTTGGTCAACTGTGCGGAGGAAAGTGCC
>JAEVZE010000183.1 GCA_023392395.1 Bacillota bacterium | reverse complement strand
GAGTTGGGGGAGCACGCGTTTTACCTCTGCGAGAAGGTGGAGCGCATCCGTCTCTCTGGTGGCTTGAAAGAGATCAAGGCCTTCGCGTTCGCCCGGTGCTTCGTGCTGGAGAGCGTTGAGGTCCCGGACGGCGTGGAGGCGCTGGGCGAGTTTGCGTTCGGAATGACCGACGGGATCAAGAGCGCCTCGATTCCACCCAGCGTCACTCTCATCGACGTGACGGCGTTCGGATCGGACCAAAACCTCGCGGTGATCTACGGAACCCCTGGCAGCGCCGCTGAGGAATACGCCAACGACATGGGCGTCCCGTTCAAAGAGCGCCCGTGAGCGCATTCCCCCTACACGTAGTGCCTCCCCGGGCGACGGCTCGAATCCGCCATCGCCCGGGGTGCCTATTCATAACGGGGTGCCGCAGGCTTCTATGCCAGACCGGTGGCGCGCCAATCCCGCCGAATCACTTGCAGACCGCGATCCGTTGGACCAGCCGTAGGACGATTTGCGCCGGATAGATGACCAGCTCTGCGATTGCCACAGCGACCTCCCAAGAACGAGAACTACGGCTGCGCACTAGCCATCAATACTCTTTGTGCGGGTTCAAGAGGGCTCAGCCCCCTTGCGGGGGTCCGGGGGCAGCGCTCCCGGCGTTCCCACCGGCACTCCCTCGCCTCCCGCGTCACCCCTGCGGGAACACCACGGTCAAGAGCATCTTGAACTTCTCGGCGGCAAACACGGCGTGGGGCACGCGGGAGGGCATGACGATGGTCTGTCCCTGGGAGACCTGGAATTTCTCGGAGCCGATGGTGATCTCAGCAAGGCCGTCCAGTACCACGATCATGGCGTCGCCGCTGGACTCGTGGGCGCTGATCTCCTCGCCCTTGTCGAAGGCGAACAGCGTAAGGCTGACGGCCTTGTTCTGCGCGAGGGTCTTCGAGACCACCTGACCGGGCTGATAGGCGACGAGGTCCGTCAGCGTCTGGACGGTGGAAAAGTCGATGTTCTTGATATAGCGAGCGGCATTTGCGGACATGAAATTCACCCTCTCCTGTTGATAACCTCAATATACCCGCTTTTGCACGCCATGAGCCGCGCGCGAGGAAAAAAGCTTCCGGTTCAGCCGCCGCACCGGCGCTTATACTCGGAGGGCAGTATTGGGATACGGGCGTTTGCGCAGGTGGGCAGAGTTCAGCCGCCGCACCGGCGCTTGTACTCGGAGGGCGTCATACCCGCGCCCTTATGGAACACCTTGGCGAAATAGTTGTAATCCGGGATGCCCACCCGCTCCGCCGCGTCCCGGACGGTGGACCCCGGCCGGGTCAGCAGCTGTTTGGCCGCGGTGATGCGGCGGCGAGCGATCATCCGGGAGATGGTCAGCCCCGGCTCGATTTGGGCTGAAATCTGGTAGAGTTTGCTCTTGCTGATGGACAGCGCCCGGGAGATGGACGAGATGGTCAAGGGCTGCGCGTAGTTTACGGAAATGTACAGTTCCAACCGCTGCGCGTCCGTCTGGGCGTTGGCTTTGAGAAGGCCCTCTAGTCGGATCTCGCTGACGCAGGCGTTGATGATCTCGTAGCAGGCGCGAATCTGCTTCCTTGTGAGCCTGGGCAGGCGCTGGAACGCCTCCTCCAGCGCCTTCTGATTGGCATGCCACGCGCACGTGCGCCGGGTGAACGCCCATTGATCCTCTACCGGAGTATCGTCCAGGATCTGCCCGAACAAGATCGTCGCCACCAGCTGTCCCCCCTCGGTGATCGGGATGGCCGCGTCGATCAGCCCCGCATGGCAGCGGTATTGCGCGGGCGCAAACGGCGGCCCGCCGGACGAAGCCGCGCGCCGGTCGCAGGCCAGGCAACGCAGGTAGCCTTCCTCGGTATTGCAGATCAGATCGCAGAACGCGCTGCGGGACTTTGCGGAGTACAATTCCACGCCGGTGGTATCGTGCAGCGAAATCTGAAGCTTCGTGATCTCATGAAGGTTCTCCAGCAGCACCGCAAGCCTCGCAACATTGAGCGCGTAGTTCATGTTCTCATCCCCCAGTCCAATAATCATAGCATGATTCTTTTGAAAACGGAAGATATTTCTACTGAAATGTAAAATTGTTGCTATGACACACGCCGTGCGGGCGCTATAATGAGGGCGTCGGCACGAAAAGTGCCATCAATCAAACAGGAGGTCATCGGGTATGAAAAGAGCGCTCACGATCCTGCTGGCTGTCATGATGCTCTTGTCTACGGCGAACTTTGCATTCGCCGAGGGCAAAACCATTGTCTACTGGTCGATGTGGGAATCCACGGAGCCGCAGGGCGTCGTGATCCAGAAGGCCATCGACGCATATACCGCGGCCACGGGCAACAAGGTGGACGTGCAGTTCAAGGGTCGCACCGGCATCCGCGAAGGCCTGCAGCCCGCGCTGGACGCGGGCACGGCCATCGACCTCTTCGACGAGGACATCGACCGCGTGAACAAGACCTGGGGCGCCTACATCATGGACCTGGAAAAACTGGCCAAGACCTCCGATTACGAGGCGACCGCCATCCCGGGCCTGATCGCGGCCTGCCGCGAAGTGGGCGGCGGGACGCTGAAGTCCATCCCCTACCAGCCCAACGTGTTCGCGTTCTTCTACAACCAGGAGATCTTTGACGAGGCCGGCATCACCGCCGCTCCGGCCACCTGGGCGGAACTGCTGGACGCCTGCCAGAAGATCAAGGACGCGGGCTACATCCCGATCACCTGCGACGACGCCTACATCAACTGCATGCTGGGCTACCACCTGGCCCGCCTGATCGGGGAAGAGGGCGTGAACGACGTCGTCATGAACGGCAACTGGGCCGAGCAGCCCGCCGTACTTACGGCCGCCAAGGCCTTCGAAGAACTGGCCGCCAAGGGCTTCCTGTCGCCCACCATCGGCTCGGCGGTGTGGCCGATCAACCAGAACGGCGAATTGGCGCTGGGTGACGCCGCGATGTACCTGAACGGCTCGTGGCTGCCCAATGAAGTCAAGGCCATGACCGGCCCGGACTTCGTGTGGGGCTGCTTCAGCTACCCGGCCGTGGACGGTGGCAAGACCGGCACCGAGGCCGCCAACTACGGCGCGCAGGTGTACGCCATCAACAAGAACAGCCAGGTTGCGCCGGAAGCCTTCGAACTGATCAAGTACATCACCAAGGGCGAATTCGATAAGGAAC
>JAEVZE010000422.1 GCA_023392395.1 Bacillota bacterium | reverse complement strand
CGGTGGGGCTGACCACGCACCGGATGGGGCTGGTGGAACTCAAGCCCTTTGACGCGGCGGGCTCAAAGAGGCTGATCGATCAGGTGGACGCCTGGCGTGAGCGGCTTCAAAAGAAGCTGGGGACAGGCTTTGTGCAGGTGGCGGACGAGTTCTACCTCATGGCCGGGCGACCCTTCCCGGACGAGGCATCGTACGAAGGGTATCCGCAAATTGAAAACGGCGTGGGGATGTGCAGACTGCTGGAGCGGGAGTTCGACGAGGCATACCGCTCGGACGATCTGAAAGCGCTACCCGCGCGCCTGATCGTTGCCTGCGGTGTTTCAGTCGCGCCGTTTCTGGAAAAACTGATCCGGGAACATCCGCTCCCCGGCGTGGAAACCCGCGTGATCCCGGTAGAAAACGGCTACTTCGGCCCGACGGTCACGGTGTCCGGTCTTCTGACCGGGCGCGATCTGATCCGGGGCCTGCAAAATACCTCGGCCGACCGGTTGCTGATCACCGAATGCATGCTGCGGGAGGGAGAAGACGTCTTCCTGGATGGCATGACGCTGAAAGAAGTCAGCGAGGCGCTGGGCCTTGACATTCTGCCGGTGGGCAGGCGGGGCGACCAGCTTTTAAGCGCGCTGAAAGGCGCATAAACGCCGGACGAACGGCGATTGGGAGGAATCCATGGCTAGACCGCTCGTGGCCATCGTAGGCCGGCCCAACGTGGGCAAATCCACCTTCTTTAACAAAATCGCGGGGCGGCGCATCGCCATCGTGGAGGACACGCCGGGCGTGACCCGCGACCGCGTGTATGCGGACTGCGAATGGCAGGGCCGCAAATTCACCCTGATTGACACCGGCGGCATCGACCCTAACTCCACCGATCCGCTGCTCAAGCAAATGCGCTATCAGGCGGAGATCGCCATCGAGACCTGCGACGTGATCCTGTTCTTTGTTGACGGGCGGCAAGGCTTGACGCCGGACGATGAGACCGTTGCCGATATGCTCCGAAAGAGCAAAAAACCCATCCTCGTGGTGGTCAACAAGATTGACAGCATGGCGCAGTCCGGCCACGCCTACGAATTTTACGCGCTGGGGCTCGGCGACCCGATCGCGGTGTCGTCGGTCAACATGATGAACTTCGGAGATCTTCTTGAAGAGCTGACAAAACTGCTGCCGCCCGAGGCGGGCGAGCGGGAGGAAGGCCAGCCGATCCAGGTGGCTGTGGTCGGCAAGCCCAACGTGGGCAAGTCGTCGCTGGTCAACCGCCTCCTGGGCGAAAACCGGGTGATGGTGTCCGACATCGCGGGCACCACACGGGACGCCATCGACACCCGCTTTACCGACGAGGGCGAGGAGTACATCCTGATCGACACAGCCGGCATCCGCAGGAAGCGCGCCATCGAATACCAGTCGCTGGAGCGGTTCAGCGTGGTACGCGCGCTTGCGGCCATCGACCGGGCGGACGTGGTGCTGCTTCTGATCGACGCCTCCGAGGGAGTCACCGAGCAGGACACCAAGATCGCGGGCTACATCGACGAGCAGGGCAAGCCCGCCATCGTCGTCGTCAACAAGTGGGACGCGGTCGCCAAGGAAACCGGCACATTGGAGAGCTTTACCAAGCAGATCCGCGAACAGCTCAAGTTTATGGACTATGCACGCATTCTGTTCATCTCCGCGCTGACAGGTCAGCGCGCCGACCGCATCATGCCCATGGTGCGCGAGGTGTACGCCCAGGCCTCCCGGCGCATTACCACCGGCATCCTGAACGATGTGCTGGCCGACGCGCAGACCGCGCTGCCGCCGCCCTCGATGTCCGGCAGGAGGCTGCGAATCTACTACGGCACGCAGCAGTCCGTCTGCCCGCCGACGTTCGTCATGTTCGTCAATGACAAAACGCTGATGCACTACTCCTACGAGCGGTACCTTCACAACCAGTTCCGCAAAGCATTCGGCTTTGAGGGCACGCCCATTCGGTTCGTGCTTCGAGAGAAGCAAAGAGAGGACTGACGAATGAGCATCGCGCTGAAATGGCTGATCGTGCTTGTCGCGGGCTACCTGATGGGCAACTTCTCGTCCGGGATCACCTCCGGCATGGCGTTCGGCAGTCTGGACATTCGGAAATATGGCAGCAAATCCACCGGCGCGACCAATGTGCTGCGCACGTTGGGCTGGTTGCCCAGCGTCCTGACGCTGCTGGGCGACGCACTGAAGGGACTGTTGGCGGCGCTGCTCGGGCAGTGGCTGCTCGGGGCGTGGGGCACCTACGCGGGTGGCCTGGCCGCGATCGCGGGCCACAACTGGCCGGTATTCTACGGCTTCAAGGGCGGCAAGGGCATCGCCACGTCCTTTGGCGTCATCTTGATCGTCGAGCCCTGGTTTGGCCTAATGGTGTTGGCCCTCCAATTCGTGGTGCTGTGGCTGACCGGTTACATGTCCGTGGCGTCCGCGGTGTCGGCGGTGAGCTTTTTCGTGCTGACGCTCGTTTTCCGCTTCGGAAACTGGCCGGAGATCGGCTTTGCGCTGATTCTGGCCGGCCTTGCCCTCTATACCCATCGGAACAATTTCCGCAGGCTCCGGCGGGGCGAGGAGCCCAAGACTAAGTTCTCCGGCATGCGCAAGCTGAAAAAACCGGATTCGTGACCCTCGCGTTTTGCGATATCATACGCCAATAGTGTTAGGGGGAGACCTTCATGAAAAAGCGCTACCTCGTCGGCCTTGACATCGGAACCTCGGGCGCCAAGTGCATCATCGTGGATGATGCGGGCCAGGTCGTCGCCTCGTCCACTCAGGAGTATCCGCTGTCGACGCCCAAACCGGGCTGGGCGGAGCAGAACCCCGCCGACTGGTGGATGGGCATCGTCACCGGCTGCCGAGAGATCATGAAGAAGTTCCAGGGCGATCCCAAGGACATCGCGGGCGTCAGCTTCTCCGGCCAGATGCACGGCCTGGTGGCACTGGACAAGCACCGGAACGTCATCCGTCCATCGATCTTGTGGTGCGATCAGCGCACCCAGCCCCAGTGCGACTGGATCATCGAAAAAGCAGGCGGGCTTGACGGCCTTCTGAAGCTGACCAACAACAACATGCTGCCCGGATATACCGGCGGCAAAATCGTATGGCTTCGGGATGAGGAGCCGGAGAACTTCGAGAAGATGGACAAATTCGTCTGCCCGAAGGACTTCATCCGCTACATGCTGACGGGCGAACTGGCCACCGAGGTGTCGGACGGCTCCGGCACGGGCTTCTTCGACACGAAAAACCGCAAGTGGTCAGACGAACTGATCGGCAAGTGCGGCCTTGACCGTTCGATCTTCCCGACGGCGCTGGAATCCACCGATCGCGCGGGCTATGTAACCCCCCAGGCGTCGGAGATCACCGGCCTGCCCGAGGGCCTTCCGGTGTTCGCGGGCGGCGGCGACGCGGTCATCCAGACCACCGGCGCGGGGCTCGTCAAGCCCGGCATTCTGGGCGTGGTCGTGGGCACCGCGGGCAACGTGGCGATGGGCATGAACGGCTACTGCGACAACCCCGAAGGCAAGCTGCAGATGTTCTGCAACAACGCGCCCCACCTGTGGCACGCGCTGGGCTGCACGCTGGCCGCGGGCGGATCGCTGCGCTGGTACCGGGACGCGCTGGGCGAGGACGCCGTGCGCCAGGCCAAGGAGCTGCATCGCCCCACCTACGCCTACATGGAGGACGCGGCGATTCAGGATTCCCGCCCCGGTTCCAATGGCGTGGTGTTCCTGCCGTATCTGGCGGGCGAGCGCTGCCCGTACTCCGACCCCAACGCGCGCGGCGTGTTCTACGGGCTGTCGCTGGCCACCTCCCGCGGCGACATCACCCGGTCCGTGATGGAGGGCGTCACCTTCTCGCTCAAGCAAGTGATCGACCTGATCGCAGGGCTCGCCAAGACGGAAAAAGTGTACGCCTCCGGCGGCGGCTCGGCCTCCCCGCTGTGGCGGCAGATGATGGCGGACGCCTTCGAGCTGCCGGTCTACACCATGAGCGCGGCTAGCGAAGGCGGCGCCTACGGCGCAATGATGGTCGCGGGCGTCGGCGCAGGCGTGTGGGCGAGCTTGGACGAGGCGATCTCGGTGCTCAAGGTGGAGACCGAAACGCTGCCCGACCCGGTAAACCGCGCGGCCTATCAGGATGCGTTCGGCAAGTATTCGGCTTTGTACCACGCGCTGAAGCCTGTGTACGATATGTAATGAGGCGTTGAAAATCCGCGAGGCGAATTTCCAACGCATGGGAAGAATTCTGCGCGAGCGTGAAATTCTTTGGAACTTCCGGGCGGCTCGCTGACTGACGGAGTTGTTTCATCCACCAGTGTCCGCACTGGTGGATGAAACACATTCCCGGCGCACAGGTCGCCGGGAATGATGAAAGACTTGAGGAGTTCTGAAGATGGTCAGCACAATGCAAATGCCCGCGAAAATGCGGGCATTTGCATTGTGCTTTTATCTGTGAGGGGTCCAGGGAGAATCATTCCACTTGGTCGGGGCCCGGGGGCAGCGCCCCGGCGTACTTTAACTTCTTGTTGTGCTAGCAGAACTCCAGCCGTTCGCCGTCCGGCCCGGCGAAGAAGATGTTGCGGATGGAAAGCTCCGGGATGTCGACGATGTGGTCGGTCTCGAAGTGGATGCCCTTTTCGATCAGCTTGCAGACGAGCGTCTCGATGTCCTCCACCTCCAGGCACACGTGGTCGAACAATCCATCCTTACGCGGTTCGCCAGAAAACCGCTGGATCAGTTCCAGCACGCAGGAGCCCGCGCGGACGAACGAAATCGCGCAGGCGGGGAGCTTTGCCTCTCCGGCGGCTTCAAACCCCAGCTTGTCTACGTAAAACGCCTTGGAGACGGCGATGTCCGATACGTACAGACCGATGTGGGCCAGCCCCTGAACGCGGCCGCCGCAGCTAGAGCAATTGCAAGACATAAAATTTCCTCCGTTCTTGAGATGCCACTCAAATTATACCATGGGCAACCTGTTTCAGGAAGAGGATTTTACCCAAAATAACTTTTATGCCGGAGTACGGGAAGTATAATGGAATTGGTCGGCATTTGCCTTACGCGTGAAGCCGAACCGAACGGCACTCCGGTTTCCCTGGTCGTCGGGTATCCCAAGAGAACTCGAACGGAGGTATTTCCCATGAAAAACAGCACCCGTCTTCTGACCTTTACCGCCCTCTTCATCGCCCTGATCCTTCTGTTTGGTTCAACGCCGTTCGGACTGATCCCGCTGGGCTTTGTGAACGTAACCATACTCGCGATTCCGGTCGTGATCGGCACCATCGTGCTGGGCCTGGGTCCCGGTTTGATTCTGGGCTTCTGTTTCGGCCTGATCAGCATGCTGAGCATGTTCGGCATGACCATGACCGCGCCGTCGGCGCTGGCCTCGGCGCTGGCCGCCGCGAACCCCGGACTGGCCATCCTGATGTGCTTTGCGCCGCGCCTTATGGTTCCGGTGGTCACATACCTGACGTTCAAGGCTCTCGCAGGGCCAAATGGCCACAGAAAGGCCGCTCTGCCGGTCGCCGCGGTGGCAGGTTCGCTCACCAATACAATTCTGTATCTGGGCCTGATGCTGCTGTTTTATACGATGGTAGGGCTGGATTCCACCAAGCTGCGCGCGATTATCGCCGGCGTCGGCCTGATCGCAGGCGGCAGTGAAGCGGCGGTTAACGCAATCCTGACCACGCCGATCGTGATGGCGCTGTGGGCGATCGAACGAAAGCATGAATAGGGGATAGACGCATGATCCTGACCCTGGACGTAGGCAACACCAACATTAAGGCGGCCCTGTTTGACGGAGAAGACATGGTCGCCTATTTCCGCATCGCCACCAACCGGCAGATGTCCTCGGACGAATACGGCATCCTGATGGTGAACCTCTTCGCCCACAACGGCGTGAGCATGAAAAGCGTGGAGGGCATCATCATGTCCTCTGTGGTGCCCACGGTCAATTATACGCTGGAGCACATGTGCCGAAACTATTTTGGTATGGACCCGATGACCGTCGGCCCCGGCATCAAGACGGGCATCAACATCAAATACGACAACCCGCGGGAGCTGGGCGGCGACCGCATCGCCAACGCCGTCGCGGCCTATACGATCTACGGCGGGCCCTGCATCACCATCGATTTCGGCACCGCCACCACCTTTGGCGCGCTCTCCGCCAAGGGCGAATTCCTGGGCGGCGCGATCTGCCCCGGCCTCAAGCTGGCGGCGGAAGCCTTGACTGAGCACGCCGCAAAGCTCCCCCGCTTTGAACTGGTGAAGCCGGAGACCGTCATCGGTCGCAACACCATCACCAACCTGCAGGCCGGCATCGTGTACGGCTACGTGGGCCAGGTGACCTACC
>JAEVZE010000061.1 GCA_023392395.1 Bacillota bacterium | reverse complement strand
CAGCTGGGCATTCCGGTGGTCGCCACCGGCGACGTGCACTTCAAAGAGCCGAGGGATTCCATCTTCCGCGCCATCCTGATGAACGCCAAGGGGTTTGAGGACTGCGATAACCAGGCGCCGCTCTACTTCCGTACCACCGACGACATGCTGGCCGAATTCTCTTATCTGGGCAAGGACGCGAAGCGGGTCGTAATCGACGCGCCCCGGGCCATCGCGGACAGGGTATCGCCGAAATTGCGCATCTTCGTGGAGCATCCGGAGGGCGCGGAAACCTTCCAGCCCTACTGGGATTTCGCCGAAAAGGACATCCGCACGCTGACGGAAACCCGCGCCCGGGAGATCTACGGCGACGAGTTGCCGGACATCGTGCGCGCGCGCATCGACAAGGAACTGGGCTCCATTATCGGCTACGGTTTCTCGACGCTGTACGACATCGCGGTCAAGCTGGTAAAAAAATCGCTGTCGGACGGCTACATCGTGGGCTCGCGCGGCTCCGTCGGTTCGTCGTTTGTCGCCAACATGACCGGCATCACCGAGGTCAACTCGCTGCCACCCCACTACGTATGCCCCAAGTGCAAGCACTCGGAGTTCGACGTGCCGGAGGAGTACACCTGCGGTTTGGATCTTCCGGACAAGGACTGCCCGGTTTGCGGAACCGGCATGAACCGGGACGGCTTTGACATCCCTTTTGAAGTCTTTCTGGGCTTCAAGGGCGACAAGGTGCCCGACATCGACCTGAACTTCTCCGGCGAGTACCAGCCCCGCGCCCATGCCTACGTCAAGGAGCTGTTCGGCGAGGAGAACGTGTTCCGCGCGGGCACCATCGGCACCGTCGCGGACAAGACCGCCTACGGCTATGTGCTCAAGTACCTGGAGGAGCGGGAGACGACCGCCACCCAGGCCGAAAAGGAGCGCCTGGCCAAGGGCCTCACCGGCGCCAAGCGCACCACCGGTCAGCACCCGGCGGGCATGGTGGTGCTGCCCAAGGGCTACGAAATCTACCAGTTAACGCCGATCCAGCGCCCCGCGGACGACACCGACAGCGACACCATCACCACCCACTTCGACTTCAGTTCCATGCACGACGTGCTGGTGAAATTGGACATCCTGGGCCATGACGATCCCACCATGCTCAAAAAACTGGAGGACATCACGAAAATTACGCCCCAGCAGGTGCCGCTGGACGACAAAAAGGTGTTCGAACGGATTTTGTCGCTGTTCACCAGCCCCGAGGCGCTGGGCGTGACCGCGGAGGAGATCGGCGTGCCCACGGGTACTTTGGGCATCCCGGAGTTCGGCACACGCTTCGTCCGGCAGATGCTGGTGGACACGCAGCCGCACTCGATGGAGGAATTGATCCGAATCTCCGGCCTTTCCCACGGCACCGACGTGTGGGTGGGTAACGCGCAGGACATCATCAAGGCGGGCATCGCGCCGCTGAAGAAATGTATCTGCACCCGCGACGACATCATGAACCAGCTGATCAAGTGGGGCGTGGAGCCCAAGACAGCTTTCACCATCATGGAGTCGGTCCGAAAGGGCAGGGGCCTGAAGCCCGAGTGGATCACCGCGATGCAGGAGGCGGGCACGCCCGACTGGTTTATCGAGTGCTGCCAGAAGATCAAGTACATGTTCCCGAAGGCACACGCGGTGGCCTATGTGACGATGGCGCTGCGCATCGCCTACTTCAAGGTGTACCACCCGGGCGCCTACTACGCTTGCTTCCTCAAGCGCAACGCCGAGGCCTTTGACGGCTCCTCGATGGTGGCGCAATTGCCGGTGCTGAAGGGGAAGCTCGCCGAGCTGCAGGCGCTGGAAAAGGACGAAAAAGCCAAGAAGGAGGACCAGATCGCGCTCTACGAAATCCTGATCGAGATGGTCTCCCGCGGCATTACGCTCCGGCCCATTTCGCTGTACGAGTCCGACGCGGAGAACTTCCTCCTGATGCCGGACAATACCATCCTGCCGCCGCTTTCATCGCTGCCCGGCGTGGGTTTGGCTGCCGCGCAGAACCTGGCCAGGGCCAGGGACGAGGGGCCCTTCCTGTCCCAGGAGGACATGACGCGCCGCAAGGTGGCCAAGTCCGTCGTGCAGACGCTGGCGGCAAGCGGCGCGCTGGGCGATCTGCCCGAAACCAGCCAGACGAGCCTGTTCGACTTTGGATGAGCGGCGATGAAAAACCGCGATGCTGATTCAAGAACCGCGTTTCCCGAATCAGGTCGCCGGAAGCGATAGACTGAACGGGCGATCGTATGGGGCGGAACAAATGTTTTTATTGGTACGTCTTAAGGAAAAACCTGCAATCGGTTTCTTTGGGGGTGTGGCTGTGAAGCGCGTTTGGTGGCTGGGTTTTATGCTGGTGCTGATCATGGCGGCGGCGGCGCGCGCGGAAGCGCCCGCGGTGACGTTGAGCGTGGGGGACAGTTGCGTGCTCATCGCCGGGGACGGCACGGAACTTGTGCCCGCCGGGACGTATTCCAACATCGAGCCGCTGGGCGATCAGCAGCCCTACTACTATGCCGCCTACCAGATAGACGGCGAGGAGCCCGACAAGGCGAAGCTTCTGGACGCGAGCGGAAAGCCTCTGACCGACTTTTCCTACGAGTACCTGACCCAAATGGGCGACAAGTTCTGCTTTGAGCAGGACGGGTTTTACGGCGTGATGGACGCGTCGCAGCAAGTGATCGTGCCCTGCCAATACACCAGCATCGTCGAAAACGGCGAGGGCGGGTATCTGGCGCTGACCACCAACCCGTATGACGAGCGGGCTGACGGCGTCTATTACCTTGATGCCAGCGGCGCGGAGACCGCCACCGGCATTCGCATCCTGTACGGCCTGACCGAGTTTTCAAACGGGCTGATGCCGGTACTGTCCGCCGAAACCGGCCGCACCGGCTACCTGAACCCCCGCGGCGAGTGGGCGATTTCCGCCCAGTTCAGCTACGCGGGCGCGTTCTCCGGGTCCTTCGCCGACGCGGCCATCGACAGCGGCACCGGGCTGATCGACGCCTCCGGCAACTGGCTGATCACGCCCAAGTACCAGACCCTTTCGGTGGCCGGTTCCGGCAGCGTCGTCGTCGCGCAGACCGACGGCACCAGGATTGAGCTGATCGATCCCGCCACCTTCCAGACCATCAAGGAATTTACCGGGGAGGATATCTACTTCGCCGCCTCGCCCGACAGTTCGCTGATTACGCTGTACATGGACGGCAAAATGGCGATGGTGGATTCCAAGGGCAACGAGGTGCTGTCGACCGCCACGCCCGACAGCTCCGCCGAATGCGACGAGGTGCGGGTGATCCTGCGGGAAGGCCCCTGGGGCGAGAAGAACGCGACGCTCTGCGATCAGACCGGCAAGCGCCTGGCGGGGCCCTATCAGGACATCTGGCGGGTCAGTGCCGTAAGCGGCACGCCCTACTACGCGTTTTCCTCCTTCGACACCCAGACCGAGAAGCTGGACGGCGGCTACGCCTACCTAAACGAAGTGCCGGACTCCCGAAAGACGGGCCTACTGGACGCCAACGGGAAGGTGCTTTGGCAGCCCGCAGACATTCTGGAACTGTACTCTCCGGCTGAAGGGCTGTTTACCGTCCAGACCCCCGGCAAGGCGGGCGTCATGAAAGCGGACGGCACCTGGCTGAAGTCCTACGACATCACCGGAGACGATTCGGAGTAGGCGCCGCGCCGCGCAGAAAAGACCCTGCGCGCGGGCAGTAGATGCGCCGCAATGGAAGCCGAACTTTGCGTCCTCGAAGAATTTCACCATCAATCAAGTTCACATCGTTCCCGGCGACGCGCCGGGAACGCGTTTATCTACCGGTTCGGGAGCGGGCGGAGAAAATAATACCGCAAGTCAATGAGCCTTTTTCTTGACTCGCGCGGTTTTCTCCGCTGCAAAGAGAAATCCCCGGGTTTTTTGAGCGTTTGGATGCTTTCTCCCTTTTTTGCGTTATTTGTGTGTGGACAGGTTGTATTCAAGGGCAGGATGTGCTACAATGTACTGCGTCTGGGAATTTCTCGGGCCAGTTCTCCCCTGTTTGGGGAATGAGGGTGTTTGATTGCCGAAACCATCCGCGCCGCTTGGAAGAGCGCAGGAAATCGCTGCACAGATTGCGGCGCAGCAAGGGTTCATATTGGTGGACGTCGAGCTGGTCAAGGAACCGACCGGCCGCTTTTTGCGTTTCTTCATCGATAAGCCGGACGGCGTTGCGATCGACGATTGCGAGATCTTCCACCGCCGGATTCATCCAATGATGGAATTCGTCGACTACGATTACATGGAGGTCTCCTCCCCGGGGGCCGATCGACCGCTCAAAAAGCCGGAAGACTTTGAGCGCGCGGAGGGTGCCGGGGTGGAGGTGCGCCTGTATAAGCCGGTGGACGGGCAGAAGGTATTCCGCGGTCAGCTTACGGGCCTTGTGGACGGCCAGATCGTAATCACGGATGCGGCGGGCGAAAAACGCGCCTTCGACCTCAAGGCCGCGGCGCTGGTCAAGCCCATCATCGAGTTCGACGAGAACGATCTTCAGGACGAAGTGTGAACGCGCACCGCGCGATTTCGTGACAAGGGGTGTTATGAATGGCTGGAACCATTGACAGCGGCGAATTCATCAGCGCGCTGGACGCGCTGGCCAAAGAGCGGCGCATTAACAAGGATGTGCTGTTCGCGGCCATCGAGTCCGCGCTGATCTCCGCATACAAGAAAAATTTCGGCAAGAGCGCCAACGTGCGCGCCGCCATCGACCGCGACAAGGGCACGGTGGAGGTGTTCGCGCGCAAGACCGTCGTCGAGCAGGTGGAGGATTCGCAGACCGAGATCAGCCTGGAAGACGCCCGCGCCATCCATCCCAAGTACGAAATCGGCGACTTGGCCGAGCTTCGCGCCACGCCCCGGGATTTCGGCCGCATCGCGGCACAGACCGCCAAGCAGGTGGTCGTGCAGCACATCCGCGAGGCGGAACGCGGCGTGATCTACGAAGAATATATTGAGAAGGAAAATGAGATTCTCACCGCCATCGCGCAGCGGGTGGACAACCGCCAGGTCTATGTGGAGCTGGGCCGCACCGAAGGCCTTCTTGAGCCCAACCAGCAGATGCCCGGCGAGGAATACGCCGTCAACGACCGGCTCAAGGTGTACGTGCTGGAAGTCACCAAGCTCAGCCGCGGGCCGCAGGTGCTGGTGTCTCGAACGCACCCCGGCCTCGTCAAGCGCCTGTTTGAAATCGAGGTGCCGGAGATCCGCCAGGGCATCGTGCAGATCAAATCCATCGCCCGCGAGGCCGGCTACCGCACCAAGATGGCCGTCTACTCCACCGATCAGATGATCGATCCCGTCGGCTCCTGCGTCGGCCCCCGCGGCATGCGCGTGGAGAACGTGGTGGCCGAGTTGAAGACCGAGAAGATTGATATCGTCAAGTGGTCCAGCGACCCGGCCGAGTACGTGGCGAGCGCGCTCAACCCGGCCCGTGTCATCAGCGTGTTCGTGGCGGAGAAGGAAAAGGCCGCCCGCGTCGTCGTGCCGGACAACCAGCTGTCGCTGGCCATCGGTAAGGAGGGGCAGAACGCCCGCCTGGCCGCAAAGCTCACCGGCTGGAAGATCGACATCAAGAGCCAGAGCCAGATCGAACAACAGCTGGACAACAGGGAGGACGAGGCCTGATTGCTCAAACAGCGCAAGACGCCCATGCGCATGTGCGTGGGCTGCCGAGAGATGAAGCCCAAGAAGGAGCTTCTGCGGGTGGTCAAGTCGCCCGCGGGAGTCATCGCGTTTGACCGCGTGGGCAAGGCCCCCGGCCGCGGCGCGTACGTGTGCCCCGACCCGGCCTGCCTGAAGAAGGCGCAGAAGAGCAAGGCCCTCGACCGGGCGCTGGAAACGGCGGTGCCTCAAGAGGTGTACGAGATGCTGCTGGGCCAGCTGGGTGAGGGAACATGAACCCTCTCCACAATTTTCTGGGGCTGTGCGCGCGGGCAGGCGCGCTGAAGACCGGCGAGGCCGTGTGCGAACAGTTGGCAAAATCCGGAGGCGCACGACTCATCCTGGTGGACAGCGGGGCTTCGGAACGATCCAAGAAGGCGATGCGCGACGCCTGCGAGTATGCGGGCATCCCGCTGGTCGAGATGGAAAGCGGTTCCCTCGGACAGGCAGTGGGCAAGCCCGGCCGCATGGCTGCGGCCGTGACTGAAAAGGGCTTTGCGGACAAATTGATTCAAATGGCGATACATTAGCGGGGGTGCAAGGTGGGAATGACCAAAGTCAGGGTACAGGATGCGACAAAGGAGCTCTCTACGGGCGCGGGCAGGCTGCTGGAGTCAGTCGGCAAGTCGAAGCGGCAGGTGCAGGACATCCTGCAGTCGCTCCGGCGCGCTTCTGATGAAATGAACCGGCAGCATCGCGAACAGGCCGAGCAGAAAAAGCGCGAGGCGCTGTCACGCCAGTATGAGGAAGCGGCTTCCTTTATGACCGCTTATTCCACCGAGCAGGTGCCCCAGCCGGTCGAAGCCAGGCAGCCGGAGCCGGTTGTCGTGGTGCCGGTAACGCCCGTCGCCGAGCAGAAACCGGAACCGCAGGTTCCGGTCAGCGCCGCGACCAGCGAAAGCGCGCCCGCGCCAGAACCCGCGCCAGTCAAGGCAGCGGAAAAAATTGAAAAACCGGTGGAGCGCGAAGCGCGGCCTCAACCGCAACCGCTGCAACCTCCGCAGGGCGTTCAGCCGCAGCAGGGCATTCAGCCCCAGCAGGGTGTGCAGCCCCAGCAGGGATTCCAGCCGCAGTTCCGCCAGGCGCCCCGCCCGGCAGCCCAGATGCAGCCGCAGCAGGGGCAGCAGCCCCCCAGGCCCTATGGGCGTCCAGCCCAACCGCAGGGCCAGCCGGGTCAGTACGGCCGTCCGGTGCAGCCGCAAGGCCAGCCGGGCCAGTATGGCCGTCCGGTGCAGCCGCAGGGCCAGCCGGGTCAGTATGGCCGTCCGGTGCAGCCGCAGGGCCAGCAAGGCCCCTACGGTCGTCCAGTGCAGCCGCAAGGCCAGCAAGGCCCCTACGGCCGTCCTCCGATGCAGCCCGGTCAGGGCCCCTATGGCCGTCCGGTGCAGCCCGGTGGAGCGCCCGGTGCGCCGCGTCCTTTCCCGCCCCGTCCCGCGGGCGTCGGCGGCCCACCCCGTCCTGGAATGGGCGGCGGCATGCGCCCGGGGTTTGGCCGCAAGACCGGCCCGGAATTGACGCCCACAGTCGAAAAGGAGCGCGTCTCCAACTACGACCCCAATAAGAAACAGTACGTTCGCCAGAACGATCCGGAGCGCTCCAAGACGAAAAAACAGATCGTCAAGGAAGCCGGACCGAAGATCTTCGGCGACGACGAGTTTGTGCGCAACAAGCGCCGCAAGAAACAGATGATGGCCTACCGGCCAGAACCGGTGCGGATCGAGAAAGCTTTCATGACCGCCGACACCATCACCGTCAAGGACTTGACCGAGCGCATCGGCAAGCCCGCCGGTGAGATCATCAAAAAACTGTTGCTCCTGGGCATCATGGCCACCATCAACAAGGAGCTGGACTTTGATACCGCGCAGCTGGTGTGCAACGAGTTCGGCGTCGAGCTGGAGATGAAGAAGGCAGAGACCGCCGAAGACGTGCTGGAGGCCGAAGGCTTCGAGGACACCGAGGGCGATCTGGAGTCCCGCCCGCCGGTCGTGACCATCATGGGCCACGTCGATCACGGCAAGACGTCTCTGCTGGACTACATCCGCAAGACCCGCGTGACCGCGGGCGAGGCGGGCGGCATCACGCAGCACATCGGCGCTTACACCGTCGACGTGCGCGGCCAGCAGATCACCTTCCTGGATACCCCGGGCCACGAGGCGTTCACCGCCATGCGCGCCCGCGGCGCTCAGGCCACCGACATCGCCATCCTGGTGGTGGCGGCGGACGACGGCGTCATGCCGCAGACCATCGAAGCCATCAACCACGCCAAGGCAGCCAACGTGCCCACCATCATCGCCATCAACAAGATGGACAAGGCGACCGCCGACCCCGATCGCATCAAGCAGGACCTGACCGCCTACGGTCTGGTGGCCGAGGAGTGGGGCGGCGACACCATCATGGTGCCGGTTTCCGCCATCACCGGCGAGAACGTGGACCAGCTGCTTGAGATGATCCTGCTGGTGGCCGAGGTGCAGAATTACCGCGCCAACCCCAACCGTAAGGCACGCGGCATCATCATTGAGGCACGGCTGGACAAGGGCCGCGGCCCCGTAGCCACGGTGCTCATCAAAAACGGCACGCTGCATGTGGGCGATACCATCGTTGCCGGTACGGCCTATGGCCGCGTCCGCGCCATGGTCAACGACCGGGGCGAGCGCGTCAAGGAGGCGGGTCCCTCCGATCCGGTGGAGGTCATCGGCTTCAACGACGTGCCCGACGCGGGCGACGTAATGAGCGCCGTCGAAGACGACAAGCTCAGCCGCCAGGTGGCCGATGAGCGCAAGGACAAACTGCGCGCCGCCCAGGTCAAAGCCAAGTCCCAGACCACGCTGGACGACCTGTTCAGCCAGATCTCCGCGGGAGAGGTCAAGGACCTGAACCTGATCATCAAGGCCGACGTCCAGGGCTCCGTCGAAGCGGTCCGCCAGTCGCTGGAAAAACTCTCCAACGAGGAAGTACGCGTGCGCGCCATCCACGGCGGCGTCGGCGCGATCACCGAATCGGATATCATGCTGGCTTCGGCTTCCAACGCCATCATCATCGGCTTCAACGTGCGCACCGACAACGCCGTGCGCGAGATCGCCGAGCGCGAGAAGGTCGACGTCCGGCTGTACCGCATCATCTACAACGCCATCGAGGACATCGAGGCGGCCATGAAGGGCATGCTGGCGCCCAAGTTCAAGGAGACCATCCTGGGCCGCGCGCAGGTTCGTCAGACGTTCCGCGTGACCGGTGTGGGTA
>JAEVZE010000472.1 GCA_023392395.1 Bacillota bacterium | reverse complement strand
CCCTTGACCCCTCGCAAGGGTTGAAATGGCCGTTAGCACGGCCATTTTGGGGTCAGAGAACAACGACAGACAGGTTTCTAGGTGAACACTGTGCGACGAGTAACTGGTATCAAGTCAAGCATTCGGTGACGGCAAGCAGGCATCAAATAAGTCATAGCGCGACGGCGGGCAGTTTAAAAACATAAGCCGGGATGAGGCGCGAGGCAGTCGTTTTTTTCAAATGATTGTCAGAAACCACAAAACAGAGCGGTTGCTGGTTTACTTTCCCAAAACAATTCTTTATACTGAACATAGTGCCGGATTTTGGACAACCCGACCCGGCGCGCGACATGGGAGGGAAGAAAATGACCGTTCGGCACGTTCTGATTCTGACGCTGATCCTGCTGCTCGCGCTCGTGCCCACCGGCCTTGCCGAGGGCGTCTACGGACAACTGACCCTGAACAACTTCCAGGTGACCCTGGCCGATAACGAACCGGTGGACGTAGACGCCGTGCTCAAGATGGGCGGGGGCTATTCGGAGGAAGACGGCCTGTTCCGTGTGGACGCCGACATGACCGGCGGCGGCAAGACCGCGTTCACCGCCTCGATGGACGCCGCGGACGAGGCGCTGCGCGTCAAACTCGGCGGCGCGAACATCTACCTTACGCTGCCCTACGAAGCCCTCGACGCCTACACCGAGGCGTCCGGTCAGTATGAGGGAGCCTTCAAGAACCGGAAGGCCTTCGTCGCGTTCTTGGCCAAAAACATGAGCACGCCTTCTGCCGCGAGCACCGATCCCTTCGCAAAGCCGATAACCGCGGCGCGCAAGGCGTTGAAGGCCCAGAAGAGTGCCGAGGAGCAGGTAGAACTGTTCTGGGAGATCATGATGCTGCGCCGCTTTGACGAAAGCCTGGATGGCGAAGAGATCGGCAGCTTCCTGGAGGCGTTGGCCGAGGCCGACGCCTCCCTCAAGTCGGGGATTGAGGCACTCGTCTGGGATATCTGGAATGCCTCCGGGGTGAAAGCGACAAAACCAGACAATATCGCGGACTCCATCGCTTCGGTCATCGAAAAGGCCGATCTGGACGTCCGTGCGGACATCACCTGCTGGGTGGACGCCCAAGCGCTGGACGACGATGCCATCCAGTACATGAAGGCCACCGCCAAACTGACCGTGACGCAGCCCGCCGCCAGCAAAGGCGCCAAGGCTACGACCACCGAGCTCTCCATCGACCTGTCCAGCATGGACACGGTCGATGGCGAATATTCCACTTTGACCATCAACTCACGCCTCGACCCGATCTATGGATTGTCCATGAGCTACCAGGGCAATTACAACGTTCCCAGGGGTTACGGCACCACCAACTTCTCCACGATGATGGTCAATGATGTCGTGATGGGCGTAAGCACCCCTGTCGCCATGTGCAGCTTCGAGAATGTCATCGACTCGGCGTACTTGAACCACGCGATCTTCACCGGCAAAGCGGTGATCACAGGGCAGCCCCTCGAAGTGAATTTCCGCTACGATGGCAAGACCGCAACCGCCGACCGGTATGAGGGAGCGGTGGCGATCGACTTTGCCGTCGAAGAATTCACGGGCAGCCTGAAGTTCGACGCGCTGCTGGAAACCAGCCCCCTCGTCCCGCTGACCGACGAAGACTATGCCAGCCTGACCGCGGTCAATCCGCTGGACCCGGACGATGAAAACGCGCAGTTGATCATGCCGGAGATGGCGGCCGTCGGGGCGAAGGCGTCGGGCGTTCTGATGACGACGCCGGGCATCCCCCATCTCATCAGCACCCTTGAACCCACAGACTGAGCGGAATGGAATTCTGGACCCTTTCCCGCACAAACCAGACTGTCCCGAAGCGATGGGTTCGCTTCGGGACAGTCTTCTTATGGGGATGGCTTCAGTCTTTCCTCGTAAAAAGGGAATGGAGAACCGTCATAAGGCGTATCGTTGAGCCGTTTCCCCCCCTCCGCAACGACAGCTTGACCTCGCCCATTTTGACGCCGTAGAAGGGTTAATATCAACACAAACCGGAAAAATCCACCTCGCCGCGACCGGCGCGAAAGCCCCGCACCGCTTCCCGCTTGAAAACGGAAAGAGGCTCTGCTATAATGGGTTCAGAGATGGTTCATTCGATGAACTGATGGAGAACAAGGGAGGTCTTTTCATGGACGCAGGTCAGCACCTGGATCTGCTGGTACACCGTGAACCGGGTCTTGAACCGATGAAGAACACCATCTGGCGCACGTTCGAGCGGCTGGCCGCCTGCTTTCGGGGCGGCGGGAAGCTGCTTTTGTGCGGCAACGGCGGCAGTGCCTGCGATTGCGAGCACATCGCCGGAGAATTGATGAAGGGCTTTCTGCTCAGGCGGCCGCTGACCGGGGACGAGCGCGCGGCGCTGACGGATCTGGGCGAGGAGGGCGGGCTGCTCGCGGAAAAACTGCAGCGCGGGCTGCCCACGCTGGTGCTCTCCGGCCTTTCGGGCCTCTCCACCGCGTTTGCCAACGACGTGGACGCGGATCTGGCGTTCGCGCAGCAGGCCTACGCCTACGCCCGGCCGGGGGACGTGCTGTTGTGCCTGTCCACATCCGGCAACGCCCGAAACGTGCGGCTGGCTTCGGTCGCGGCCAAGGCCCGGGGCGCGCTGGTGATCGGCATGACTGGCCAGGGCGGCGGAAAGCTGGCAACGCATGTGGATTTGCTCCTGGACGTCCCCGAGTGGGAGACCTACCGCGTGCAGGAAATGCACCTGCCGCTCTACCACGCCCTGTGCGCCATGCTGGAAGCGGAGATGTTCGGAGAGGACGAGGGCCGATGAGCCTTTTCGTGGGGTTTGACATCGGCGGCACCAAGTGCGCCGTGTCCACCGGCCGCGAGGGGAAGGACGGGATCGAAATCCTCTCCCGGGACGAAATGCCGACGCCCGCCACCCAGGAGGAGGCCATGACCCTGCTGTGCCGGATGGCCCGCCGCCAGGAGGGGAACGATGCGATCCTGGGCGTGGGCCTCAGTGCGGGCAATCCGATGGACGCATCTCGAGGCATGCTGCTGGGTCCGCCGAACCTGCCGGGCTGGACGGGCGTATCGCTGACCGGCTGGGCGGAGAAAGCGCTGGGCGCGCCGTCGCGCCTGGAAAACGACGCCAACGCCTGCGCGCTGGCGGAGTGGCGCTGGGGTGCGGGCCGGGGCTACCGCAACATGGTGTTCCTGACCTTTGGCACCGGCTTTGGCGCGGGACTGATCCTGGATGGCAAATTATACCGAGGCGCGTCCGGCAACGCGGGCGAGGCGGGCCACTGGCGGCTGACGGATTATTGTCCCAGCGGGTACGGAAAGCTGGGCTCCTTTGAAGCCATTGCAGTAGCCTCACACAGGGAACAGGGGCAGAAGGAGACGCCATGATGGACAAGCAGGGCAAAAATCAGGATGATCTGCAAAAACTCAACCGCGCGCTGGTGATGCGGCTGATCCACAAGCTGGGGATTTGCTCCCGGGCGGAGGTGGCCAAGCGCAGCGGGTTGACCAAGGCGTCCATCACCGGCATCACGCAGCAGCTGATCGACGCGGGGGTGGTCAAGGAAGTGGGTCTGATCGACGGCATTAAGGGGCGGCGGTCGATCGGGCTGACGCTGTGCCTGGAGCACTACCTGTGCA
>JAEVZE010000471.1 GCA_023392395.1 Bacillota bacterium | reverse complement strand
GCGGAACACAATGCGCCGCTGCACGTTGTAGTTGAAGAACAATAGGATCCCGTCGCCCAGGATCTTGGCCACGATGGTCGGGATGAAAAGGGCGGAGAGGGCGCGGATGATGAGGTAGCTCAGAATCATCATCACGCACACCAGCGCAACGTATCGGGCGGCGGACTTCGCTCCGCTGGCGGAGTGGAACACCAGGTTCCGGTTGATGAAATAGTTGACCGTCGCGCTGACCGTGCGGCCCGCCATGACCGCCACCATCAAAAGGCTGGGATAGAAGATCTGCAGCACGGTAAAAATTGCAAGGTCGATCAGCGCCGTGACGGCGGAGGAGCCCAGAAACGCGATCAGCTGCCTCAAAAGCATGCCGTAGATCAGGACGCTGTCCCGGAGCACGTGGAAGCTGGAGCCCTTGTTGTCGTCGATGTAGATGGTCTGAATGACCACCTGTTCCACCTGCATGTGTCTCTTCTGCGCGGCGAGCAACATGCCCATTTCATATTCGTAGCGGTCGCCCTTGAGCGATGCAAAGGTCTCCAGCGCGTTCACCGGCAGCCCGCGAAGCCCCGTCTGGGTGTCGTCAATCCATAGCCCGCTGACCGCGCCCAGCGTCCAGCATGTCAGCGTGTTGCCGAACTTCGATCTTGCCGGCATCCGGGTTTTGTCCCGAACGCCCAGGACCAGCGCTTCCGGCTCCCCGGCCATCTTCTCCCAGACGCGCCAAACGTCCTTCGGGTCGTGCTGGCCGTCCGCGTCCACGGTAATCACCGGGCAGGAATGGGTGGAGAGAATGTGGTTTAGGCCCGTCTTGAGGGCCGCGCCCTTGCCCTGGTTGACCGGGTGGTGGAGCACCTCCGCGCCAGCCGACTGAGCCTGTTCAAAAAGTGGCGCATAGTCCTCGCCGTTTCCGTCGTCCACGACGATCTGCCGGGAAAAACCCAGCGTTTTCAAAGCTTCGATCAGCTGGAGCATGCGCTCGTCCGGCTTATAGGCAGGGATCAGCACCGCCGCGGTCGTCTCCATGGAATCCTCCGCTCCTTTGATATCCCCCACGTATCATAGCATTCCCGCCAAAGCTTGTCAAACGCGCGAAGTTTCTTCCGAGAGAAATTCTTATAATGGGGAACATTTCCATCAGCCAAAGCATCCAATATGTGCAGCAGGAAAATGCTGGGAGGAATGAACATGAACATCGGAAAGCACACGCGCATCCTCGTCCTCGCGCTCATTCTGGCGCTGGCGCTGCCCAGCGTCGCCTTCGCCGCGGTCAAGATGGGCGTTATTCAGATGCCCACCATCAACGGCTCTGTCAACGTACGCTCCGGCCCCAGCAATGGGTACTATGTGCGCGGCTGGGCCTTCCACGGTGATCGGGTGATCATCCTGTCGGCAGGCAGCAAGTGGGACAACGTCCGCGTCGTCAAGACGGGCCTGACCGGCTACGTCTACAACCGCTATATCGTCCGCATGGTCAATGTGACCACGCTGGCCGACTGGGGCGCAATGGCGCGCATCAAGACCAAGTATGCCACCAGCACCGTGGCCCTGCGCACCGGCCCCGGCACTTCCTACGAAGTCGAGGATTACCTGACCCCCGCCAACGCTCTGGCGGTGCTGGGCAAGTACGGCTCCTGGTATGAGGTGCAACTGGTGCCCGGACTGACCACCGGCTACGTTTACAAGGACTATATCACCAACGGCGCTTACGGCGTCACCACCGCCAGCGTCAATCTGCGCAAGACCGGTTCTTCGTCCAGCGCGGTCCTAAAGACCGCTCCGGTGGGCGCGGACATCGTCATCCTGAAGATCGGCAGCAAGTGGAGCAAGGTGACCTACAGCGGGAAAACCGGCTATATGTACAACAAGTATATCGGCGTGACCAACGTCGCGCCATAAGGCGCAGCGTTGAAAACCCGCCGGGCGGCTCACGAGCCACGGGTATGTCAGTAATTTGAAGGCCCCGCGTTTTCGCGGGGCCTTTCGCTTTAGTATTTGCGCTTGATAAGCACCGCCCAGCGGACCAGCGCCAGCGCGAAAGCGTACAGGATGAATACCGAGCAGCACCAGGCCGTATCGGGAATCCGAAAGGCGGTCTTTCCCGCAAGGCGCAGCGCCACGTCCGACAGCGGCGGAAATAGCCATCCGGCGGCGGCAAACAGCGGCCAGACACCGGCGATGCCCGGTTTCACCAGCCCCAGGACCGAAATCAAAAGTGCCGTCAGCGCCGCCAGCTTGCGGTCTGCCACCACGCGCGGATGGAAGAACCAGCCAACCGCCCCGCCCGGCAGCGCCACGCAAACCTGCAGCGCGAAGGCCTGCAGCGTATCCGCCCCCGTCAGCGGCAGCTTGTACAAGCCGCCCCCCATCGTGAAATTCACGATCACCGGGTAGAGCGTCGCCACGCCGCCGTAAAACGCGGCCGCCGTCAGAAGAAACAGCGCGTCCCCCAAGTGGTGAATTGCTACGCTCCCGGCCTTGAGCGACAAGAGCTGTTCCATCACCGGGTCGTCCGACAGCCCAAACCCCACCCAGACC
>JAEVZE010000459.1 GCA_023392395.1 Bacillota bacterium | reverse complement strand
CCCGCCCCGCAGCTTCGGAGGAAACATGGAAGACCTTTTTTCGGAGGGCATAAAGAAGCTGGCGCCGCTTGCCGACCGGATGCGCCCAAGAACGCTGGACGAATTCATCGGCCAGAAGGAGATTGTGGGCGAAGGGACGCTACTGCGCCGCGCGATCATGGCCGACCGGCTGACCAGCTCGATCTTCTGGGGCCCGCCGGGCACCGGCAAGACCACGCTGGCCTCGATCATCGCAAACGCGACCAAGGCCGAGTTCGTGAAGCTGAACGCCGTCACCAGCGGCGTGGCCGAGGTGCGCGAAGTCATCAAGGACGCGGAATCCCGGCTGAAGCTGCGCGGCAAAGCCACGTACCTTCTGCTGGACGAGTGCCACCGTTGGTCAAAGGCCCAGTCGGATAGCATCCTGCCCTCCATCGAGCAAGGCATCATTCGATTCATCGGCTCCACCACCGAAAACCCGATGATCGCCATGACCCCCGCCATCGTCAGCCGCTGCAGGCTGTTTCGCTTTGAGCCGCTGACACAGGAGGAAGTGGTGGAGGCAATCCTTGGGGCGATCCGGGATCAAGAGCGCGGTTTCGGTCTTCAAAACGTCGTGATCGACGACGGCGCGCTGTACCACATCGCGCAGGTGGCCAACGGCGATGTCCGCGCCGCGCTGAACGCGCTGGAACTGGCCGTACTGACGACGCCGATGGATGGAAACGGCGATACGCACATCACGTTGGAAGTCGCGGAGCAGTCCATCCAAAAGCGCGTATTGCGCATGGACGAGTCGATGCTCTACGACATGCTGTCTGCCTTTTGCAAGAGCCTTCGCGGCTCGGACAGCGACGCGGCGCTGGCCTGGTTCAGCCGCATGATCTACGCGGGGCTGGACCCGCGCATCATCGTGCGGCGGGTGATTGCCCATGCCAGCGAGGACGTGGGGCTGGCGAACCCGAACGCCATGGTGCAGGCGGTCAGCGCGTGGCAGGCGCTGGAGGCCATCGGGATGCCGGAGGCCCGGCTTTCGATCACCCAGGCGATCATCGCGGTGTGCGAGAGCCCCAAGTCCAACGCCGTCGTGGTGGCCATCGACCGCGCGATGCGGGACGCCGAGCGCGGCGGCTTCCAGCCGGTGCCCATCCATCTGCGCGACACCTCCTACAAGGGCGCGGCCAAGCTGGGCTACGGCGAGGGCTACAAGTACGCCCACGACTTCCCCGGCCATTACGTGAAGCAGCAATACGCGCCGCTGGAGGCTCAGGGCATGCCCTACTACGATCCGGGCGAGCTGGGATTCGAGGTGGAGATCCAAAAGCGCCGGGAAGAACTCAAAAAGTACGAATAACGCATGAAAAAGGCAGGCCCGGCGGCCCGCCTTCCAGTTTTATGGAAGTAATGTCTACCTCTACGCTTTCAGTTTGTGGGGGGAGTGGTGGCCACCAGGAGGGTGCTTAGCGGCGAGGGGACCGAGGTTTCTTCGACCCTGGTCGGTGGCACGATGTCTTTGGCCCGCTGCTGCATGCCGATCAGCCAGGTCCAGACAAACGCGATCAACGCGATCAGCGCCGCCGCCGTCAGCATGGTGACGGTCCTTCGGATCAGCAGGTTCTTCTGCCGCAGGTATCGCGCGCGCAGCGCTTTGTGGAAGGCGGTCTCATCCCGCGGAGCCGGTTTGCGGGCGGAATCTGTGCCTTTTCCTGCTTTCTTCACGGGTTCGTCCATCAGTTCGACTTTGAACGCCTCAGCCAGCTGCCGGGACAGGCGCATGCAATCCCGTCGGGAGCGGCCGCATCGGTCGCAGCCGGGGGATTTGCGCGGATTTGCCCGCCCACAGGCGCACACCCAGTAGTCCTCGGCTTCGTGCGGCCGAACGGAGGCATCGGGCCCCGCGACGCGCTTCAGCGCCTCCAATTCCTTGGGCAAAGGCTTCTCCGGCAGTTCCACTTCAATCAGGCGCTTCGGGTTACCCCGCCAAGGCGGTGCGCCGTCAAAATCCACCTGGACGAAATACAGCCCGCTCCAGTGGCCGCTGGGCGCGGCCTCCGCTTCGATCGGCAGTACGAAGGCCTCGTGGGGCGCGGCGTGAATCAGGCCGGTTGTGAACGGGATGTCGGCCAAGACGCCGTCGCCCTGCCAGGTGATGACCGCCTCGAAGCTGAGCACGGGCTTATCCGACAGGTTGTGGAGGTGCACAAAGCCGCGCACGCCGCGTGCGTCTTCCGTCAGATCGTACCCCAACAGTTCCACAGGACAGCTCAAATCCAGCTGCAAGCGCCCATCTCCCGAAAATCCATTTCCAATAGTATACCATATTTCGCGCGGTAATGCGAAGATTTTCGCTGCGGGCTGCTGCTGTAGATGCGCACTCCGTTCAATCGTTCCCGGCGTCCTGTGCGCGGGCAACGCAGTTTCCATAAGTGCAAACACTGGTGGCGGAAACAACACCGCTCGTCAGTGAGCCGCCCTGAAATTCCTCAGAATTTCAGGCTTGCGCATACTTCTTCCTTCGCGCCCCAAAGCCGCCTGGCGGATTTTCAACGCCTCTTTCCTTGACAATCCTTGGCGATGCCTCTACAATATTGTGCATGTAGATCGGAGGGACACCATGGCCTCGGACCTGAGGGCGCGCCTCAAGGCGATCAACACTGCGCCAAAACCGGCACCATCGGGCGGACTCGTCGTGCGCGTGCACGAGGAGGATGTTGATCCACGCCTTTTTGGGCTGGAGCAGGCGGCGCTTAGACGGCTGGGCTGCCGTGGCACGTGGCCCGGCGCGCACCGGGCGCTGTTTCTGGATACCGAGACCACCGGTCTCTCCGGCGGCGCGGGTACGGTGGCGTTCATGATCGGGTTCGGATATTTGGCGGGCGACCGCTTTCGTGTGGAGCAGTACATGATGCGCTCCTACGCCGACGAACCGCTCCTGATCGCAAAGGCGGCGGAAATCCTGGCCCGCTTTGACGCGGTGGTCACCTTCAACGGCGATAACTTCGACCTGCCGCTCCTCGAATCCCGCTACACGATGTGCCGGATGCGGGAAGCCTGGCGGGATTTGGACCGACTTGATCTGATGCACCCCGCCCGGCGGCTGTGGAAGCG